>NZ_JBGBPT010000102.1:0-25350 GCF_041106355.1 Streptomyces sp. BF23-19
TGTACTCACCCCCGCGACATCCGCTGGGGCTTTCCTCCGGGCTTTCGTTCTGTTCTTGCGTTTCCGACTCTATCAGATCCTTTCGGGCCTGACCCCCAGTCAGCGGGGTTTGCCTTCCGGGCTGTTGGGCCCTTCCGACTCCCGAACTCTAGTGGATTTCCCCGGCGATTCATAATCGGCCTTCGGAAAGAAATTCGGGCATGCCGAATTCGTTCCCGGTGGGAGATCGTGCTGAGTTGGGTGCCGCAACGAGGCGGCGGGATTCGTTGTCGCCAAAACCTTCCGGCTCTGGGACAACTCGAAGAACCTTACGGATCCGCAGGGCTCGTGTCAACCCCGGTGGTCAGCTGGGGGACTGGAGGTCCTCCACGCGGTCCAGCAGGCGCGCGAGCATGTCGCCGAGCACTCCTCGCTCCGCGGTGGAGAGGTCCTGGAGGAGGTCCTCCTCGAAGACCGTGGCCGCGCGCATCGCGTCCAGCCACTTGCTGCGGCCTTCGTCGGTGAGCTCCACGATCACGCGGACCCGGTTGGACTCGTCCCGCTCGCGGGTGACCAGACCTTCCGCCGTCATGCGGTCGATCCGGTGGGTCATCGCCGCCGGCGTGAGGCCCAGCTGCTTCGCCAGTTCGCTCGGGCCCATCCGATAGGGGGCACCGGAGATGACGAGGGCCTTGAGGACCTCCCACTCCGCGTTGCTGATGCCCAGGGCCGCCGTCTGGCGTCCGTACGCGACGTTCATGCGGCGGTTCAGGCGGCTCAGTGCCGAGACGACCTTCTCGACCTGGGGGTCCAGGTCCTGGAACTCGCGCTGATAGACGGCGATCTGTTCGTCGAGGCTCGGCTCGTGGACGGGCGCAGTGCCGTCGGGGGTGTCACCCATGGGTCGAAGTATCGCACGAGCTCGTTGGCATCTAACTCCTTCGGTGTGTACTGTTAAGGCTTGAAGTTTAGGTATGAAGTCTTCAGGCTTCAGGTCTCAAAGGCAGGTGAGAAGTGACCAAGGTGATGGGCGCTGCGATGCGGCGGATCCAGGCCGGGAACGCGCTGACCGCGTTCGGCATCGGCTTCACGGTTCCGTTCCTCTACATCTATGTGGCGCAGGTGCGAGATCTGGGTTCCATGGCCGCCACGAGCGCCTTCGTGGCCTTCGCCCTGGGCGCTCTCGTCGCGCTGCCCTTCACCGGTCGGGTCATCGACCGACGTGGTCCGGTGCCCGTGGTCATCGGGGCGGCCGTCACCGCCTCGGTCGGGGCGCTCTCGCTCGGGCTCTCCACCGGCATCACGGCGATCCTGTTCTCCGCCCTGGCGCTCGGCGCCGGGCAGGCCGTGATGCAGCCGGCTCTGGCCACGATGATCGTGTGGTGCTCCACGCCGTCCACCCGGACCCGTGCCTTCGCCCTGCAGTTCTTCATGCAGAACCTGGGCCTGGGCATCGGTGGGCTGCTCGGCGGTCAGATCGTCGACGAGAGCCGGCCCGGCAGCTTCACCCTGCTGTTCGGCATCGAGGCCGTGATGTTCCTGGTGCTGGCGGGCGTCATCCTCAGCGTGCGGCTGCCGCAGGTGCCGACCATCAAGGACGCCATGCCGAAGGACCCGTCCCAGGCGGGCGGCAGCGGCTGGAAGCGGCTGCTCCGGCACAAGGCCATGGTGCAGCTGTGCGTGCTGGGCTTCGTGGTGTTCTTCGCCTGCTACGGACAGTTCGAGTCGGGTCTGGCCGCCTTCGGTACCGAGGCCGCTGGGATCTCCCCCTCCACCCTCGGTTTCGCGCTCGCGGCCAACACCGGTGCGATCGTCGTCGCGCAGTTCGTCGTCCTCAAGCTGGTCGAGAAGCGCCGCCGGTCGCGGGTGATCGCGCTCGTCGGGCTGATCTGGACCGTGGCGTGGGTCATCGCCGGGTTCTCGGGTCTGGGGCACGGCAGCGCCATGATGGCCGCCGCCGCGTTCATCAGCACGTACGCGCTCTTCGGCATCGGCGAGGCCATGCTGTCGCCGACCCTGGCGCCGCTGGTGGCCGACCTGGCGCCCGAGGGCTCCGTGGGCCAGTACAACTCGGCCTTCGCGCTGGTCAAGCAGATGGCGCTGGCGCTGGGACCGCTCGGGGTGCCGCTCGGTGCGGGGGTTCCGATGCTCTACATCGGGGTCTTCGTGCTCGTGTCGCTCGGGATCGCCGCGCTCGCGCTGCGGCTCGGCAGGCGGCTGAGTCCGATGCAGGACAACCCGTGGGTGGCGAGCAGGGTCGTCGCGCAGGGTGGTCCGGTCGTGGCGGCCCAGGACGTCGTGGCCCGGGGTGCGACGGGCAAGGACGTCGCCGTCGAGCCCGTTCACGTGTGAGCACGTAGGAAGCGGATGGCCGTACGTATATATGTACGGCTGCGCGGAAGGCCCCGGTCCGGGTGGATCGGGGCCTTCCTGTTGTTCGGCTACTTGTCCGGCAGGGCGAACTCGCACCAGACGGCCTTGCCGCCGCCCGGGGTGCGGCGGGAGCCCCAGGCGGAGGCGATGGTCGCGATGATCGAGATGCCGCGGCCGGTCTCGTCGGCCGGTTCGGCGCGGCGGCGGCGCGGGAGGTGGTCGTCCCCGTCGGTGACCTCGATGATCAGCCGGCGGTCGGTGCGGCGCAGCCGTAGCCGCATGGGCGGGGTGCCGTGCTGGAGGGAGTTCGCGACGAGCTCGCTGGCGGCGAGCACGCCGAGGTCGCAGAGCTCGACGGGGAACCGCCAGGAGGCGAGGACGCCCTGGGCGAAGGCGCGGGCGCGCGGGGCCGCCTCGATGCCGCCGAGGAGTTCCAGGGCGGCGTTGTGGAAGAGCTCGGCGTCCGATCCCGTGCGGGCGGGCTGCTGGAGGACCATCACGGCGACGTCGTCGTCATGGTCGGCGTCCACGCCGAGGGCGCGCATGAGGCGGTCGCAGATGACGGCCGGGGTGCCCTGGGCGCCGGAGAGGGCGCGTTCGAGGGCGGCGACGCCCTCGTCGATGTCCTCGCCGCGGCGTTCGACCAGGCCGTCGGTGTAGAGGACGGCGGTGGAGCCGGGGCCGAGCGCGATGGTGCCCGAGGTGTGCAGCCAGCCGCCGGTGCCGAGCGGTGGGCCGGTGGGGTCGGCGGCTCTGCGTACGGTGCCGTCCTCGTCGCGGACGAGGATCGGGAGGTGGCCCGCGGAGGCGTACGCGAGCAGGCCCTCGTTGGGGTCGTGGACGGCGTAGACGCAGGTGGCGATCTGGCTGGCGTCGATCTCGGCGGCGAGGCCGTCGAGGAGCTGGAGCACCTCGTGCGGGGGCAGGTCGAGGCGGGCGTAGGCGCGGACGGCGGTGCGCAGCTGGCCCATGACGGCGGCGGCGCGCACGCCGCGGCCCATGACGTCGCCGATGACGAGGGCGGTGCGGCCGGCGCCGAGGGTGATGACGTCGTACCAGTCGCCGCCGACGGCGGCCTCGGTGCCGCCGGGCTGGTAGGTGGCGGCGACGCGCAGGTCGTCGGGCTGTTCGAGCTCCTGGGGGAGGAGGGAGCGCTGGAGGGTGACGGCGGCCTCGCGCTGGCGGCGTTCGCTGGCGCGGAGGCGCTCGACGGCTTCGGCGTGGTCGGTGACGTCGGCGAGGTGGATCAGGACCCCGGTGTGGTGGGGGTCGGGCACGCCGTCGGTGTCGGACTCGGGGAACTCGACGGGGGTGCACGTGACCGTGTACGAGCTGCCGCCGCCCGGTGCGGTGCGGTTCTTGGCGGTACGGGACTTGCCGCTGCGCTGGACCTGGTCGAGGAGCGGGAGGAGGCCGAGCTCGCCGAGTTCGGGGAGCGCCTCGTGCGCGGGGGCGCCGGGGGTGCGGGATCCGAAGCCGGCGGTATAGGCGTCGTTGACGTAGGCGACGCGGTGCTCGGGGCCGTGGACGAGGGCGACCAGGGCCGGGAGCCGGCCGAGGACCTCGCGTACGGAGAGCTCGTCGAGGGAGGGCACGGCGGTGAGGACGCCCGTACCCCGGGGCGGGGACGTGGCCGGGGACGGGGACGTGCCGGTGCCGACGCCACTGCCGCTTCCGGTCCCGGAGACCGTGGGGTCGGCCGGGTGGCCGTCGGCGGGCGTGGACCGCTCGGCTCCGGGGTCGGCGCGGCCGCCGCGGGCTGCCGGGACCGCGCCTTCACCTCGCTTGGCCTGGGCGGCGGCGTGTTCGGACCGGGCGGCGGCGCGGCGCTGCGTTCCGGGAAACCGGGCGCTCCAGCGCGTGAAGTTCACTGCGTTCAAGCCTCGTGGTGTCGCGAGTGGTCGCTGTGTCGCTCGTGGGCGGTCGCTGACTGGACGATGTCACTCTGTGCAGGGGTGAGCGCACCTATGGTCACACGTCCAGTGTGGCCGACCGCACTGACAACGTCAGCCCTGGCCGTTCTGCGGGGGGTTGGAGGCGGGGGGTGGAGGAGGGGGCTTGGGGCCGCCGCCTGCGGCCAGTTCGAATTCTGCCCTGGGGTGTTCGAGGGAACCCAGGGAGACGATCTCACGCTTGAAGAGGCCCGCGAGGGTCCATTCGGCAAGGACGCGCATTTTGCGGTTGAAGCTGGGGACGCGGCTGAGGTGGTAGGCGCGGTGCATGAACCAGGCCGGGTAGGCCTTGAGCTTGCGGCCGTAGATGTGGGCGACGCCCCGGTGCAGGCCGAGCGAGGCGACCGAGCCCGCGTACTTGTGCGCGTACTCGGTCAGGACCTCGTCGCGCAGGGCGGCGAGGAGGTTGTCGGCGAGGACCTTGGCCTGGCGGACGGCGTGCTGGGCGTTGGGGGCGCATTCGCGGCCCTTCTCGTCCGCGGTGATGTCGGGGACGGCGGCGGCGTCGCCCGCGGCCCAGGCGTGCTCGACTCCTTCGACGGTGAGGAAGGAGGTGCAGGCCAGGCGGCCGCGTTCGTTCTTGGGGAGGTCGGAGGCGGCCAGGATGGGGTGCGGTTTGACGCCTGCGGTCCATACGACGGTGCGGGTGGGGAAGCGGGCGCCGTCGCTGAGGACGGCGACGCGGTTCTCGCAGGATTCGAGCCGGGTCTCCAGGCGTACGTCGATGTTGCGGCGGCGTAGTTCGCGGACCGTGTAGACGCCCATCTCGGGGCCGACCTCGGGGAGGATCCGGTCGCTGGCTTCGACGAGGACCCATTTCATGTCCTCGGGCTTGATGTTGTGGTAGTACCGCGAGGCGTAGCGGGCCATGTCCTCCAGTTCGCCGAGGGCTTCGACGCCCGCGAAGCCGCCGCCGACGAAGACGAAGGTGAGGGCGGCGTCGCGGAGGGCGGGATCGCGGGTGGAGGAGGCGATGTCCATCTGTTCGATGACGTGGTTGCGCAGCCCGATGGCCTCTTCGACCGTCTTGAACCCGATGCCGTAGTCGGCGAGTCCGGGGACGGGGAGGGTGCGGGAGATGGAGCCCGGGGCGAGGACGAGTTCGTCGTACTCCATCTCGATGGGGCCGGTGCCTTCGTCGGCGGTGGCGAGGGTGCTGACGGTCACGGTCCGTTTGGCGTGATCGATGCGCTCGGCCTCGCCGATGACGATGCGGCACTTGCCGAGGACGCGGCGCAGCGGGACGACGACATGGCGGGGAGAGATCGCGCCCGCGGCCGCTTCGGGGAGGAAGGGCTGATACGTCATGTAGGGCTCGGCGCTGACCACCGTGACCTCGGCTTCGCCGGCTCTCAGCTTTCGCTGGAGGCGGAGCGCCGTATACATGCCGACGTAGCCGCCGCCGACGATCAGGATGCGCGTACGGGGCGGGGTACCGGGGGCCGTGCCCCGGGAGTTAGCAGCCTTCACCATCCCATGACGCATCGTGGCCGGGAGTTTGTCCACAGGTCCGGCAAATTGTGTGACCGGAGTGAGTGCTGGGGCGGGGTGCAAGAGGACGTCAGCTTGTGGCGAAAATCTGCAGGTCAGGGCATGCAGAATGTGACATTCCGGAGGCACGGAACGGAAAAGTGGGGGTGAATGCTCCGATCGGGCGGTGCTCCGTCCGGGGCTGCCTCTTCTGAATTGACTCTGGCTCAACTATGTTCGTATCTCGTCGAGGAGTAGGACCGGGCCCGAGACCGTGGCCCCCTCGACGTGAAGGCGGGGAGTGTCTCCGGGGGGAGACAAATGATTACCGGGGGATACATATGAACATTTCCGATTTCCATGGTTCTGCGACCGCGCTCTCGGTCGAGAGCAACGGGCGCGGTCTGACGGGCGGCACCACGCACGGTGTAGGCCGGTCCACGCCGCTGCGCGTCGATGCCCAGCGCAACCTGGAGCACGTCCTGCGGGCGGCTCGTGAGGTCTTCGGCGAGCTGGGCTACGGGGCTCCGATGGAGGACGTGGCTCGCCGCGCCCGGGTCGGTGTCGGCACCGTGTACCGACGCTTCCCGAGCAAGGACGTCCTGGTACGGCGCATAGCCGAGGAGGAGACCGCCCGACTGACCGAGCAGGCCAAGGCCGCGCTGGGCCAGGAGGAGGAGCCGTGGCAGGCACTGTCACGTTTCCTGCGCACCTCCGTGGCCTCGGGTGCCGGGCGGCTGCTGCCGCCGCAGGTCCTGCGGGTCGGCTCGGCCGTCGAGGACGAGGCCGAGGAGGTGGAGGCCGCCCGGGTTCCGCACCAGCGGCAGGCCGTGCCGGCCGCCGGGGCTCCCGACCTGCGGGTCGTGGGCACGCGCGGTTCCGTCGAGAACGAGCCCTCGGAGGACGCGGGTGCGGGTGCGCTGCTGGAGGTCGTCGGCCGGCTGGTGCACCGGGCGCGGGAAGCCGGTGAACTGCGCGCCGATGTCACGGTGGCCGATGTGCTGCTGGTGATAGCGACGGCGGCGCCCGCGCTGCCGGACCCGGCGCAGCAGGCGGCGGCCTCGACGCGGCTGCTCGACATCCTGCTCGAAGGGCTGCGGTCCCGGACGGTGTGACCTCGGCGGGTGCCGGTGAGGGCCCGGTAGGACGATTCGCCGGGATGTGCCCGGACGGGTGGATGGCGCGCAGAGGGGTTCGGCGCCCGTCCCCCGTGTGACACGCTTGCCCGGTGTACCGGTTGAGTGTGTCGTGCGGGAGTCTCCGCGATGAGCGTTGACGGTCGGGAAGAGCCACGCGGTGGCGGCGGCAGCGAGGTGGAGGCGGGCAGTTCGCCCGCCCGACAGGTGCCGGCCCAGCGCGACCCGGGCGGGCGGCACGCACGCCCCCCGGGCTCTTCCGGACCCGGAGGCACCGGGGGCGAGCTGCCGCCGTCCGACGGGGACTTGATCGCCCGGATGCGGGGCGGTGACGACGGTGCGTACGAGGAGCTGTTCCGTCGGCACGCCGATTCCGTGCGCCGCTACGCGCGGTCCTGTTGCCGGGACGCGCACACCGCCGACGACCTGACCGCCGAGGTGTTCGCGCGGACCCTGCAGGCGGTACGGGGTGGGGCCGGGCCGGACCAGTCGGTGCGGGCCTATCTGCTGACCACCGTGCGCAGGGTTGCCGCGGCCTGGGCGAAGACCGCCAAGCGGGAACAACTCGTCGAGGACTTCGCCGTCTTCGCCGAGCAGGCCTCCACGGGTACGGAGGGCGGGGCCGCCGCGCTGTCCGGGCTCTCCGGGTTCTCCGGGGACGACACGCTCGAACTGGGCGCGGACGTGAGGGCGATGCACGAGGCCGAGCGGTCGCTGGCCGTGCGGGCCTTTCGCAGCCTGCCCGAGCGGTGGCAGGCCGTGCTGTGGCACACCACCGTCGAGGAGGCGTCGCCGAGTGCGATCGCCCCGCTGTTCGGGCTGAGCGCCAACGCCACCGCCGTGCTGGCCAGTCGGGCCCGAGAGGGGCTCAAGCAGGCGTATCTGCAGGCCCATGTGAGTTCGGCGCTGAGCGAGGGCGGCGACTGCGCGCGGTACGCGGACCGGCTGGGCGCCTATGCGCGGGGCGGGCTGCGGATGCGGGCGGAGCGGGGGCTGCGCACGCACCTGGAGGAGTGCGTGAAGTGCCGGCTGGCCGCCGGGGAGCTCCAGGATGTCAACGCGGGCATTCCTGCGCTGCTGCCGGTCGCGGTCATCGGGTGGTTCGCCGCCGGGTACGCGGGCAAGGCCGCCGGGGTGCTGGCCGGTGGAGCCGTCGCCGCGGGCGGGGCCGGGGCGGCCGCTGCCGTCGCCGGCGGGTCGACCGCGGGGGCCGGGACGGCCGGGGCCACGGGCGGCGCCGCCGGGGTCGGTGCCGGGAGTGGCGCTGCCGGGGCCGGCAGCGGAGCCGGGGGTTCCGTGGCCGCGGAAGGGCTCGGACTGCCGGCCAAGGCGGCCATCGCCGCCGGGATCGCGGTGGCCGCGGCCGCCGGGGTGGTGTTCGCGCTGGCCGGGGACGACACCGAGCCGCGGGCCCGGGCGAATGCCGCGCCCAGTGTGGCGGCTCCCGCCGTGCCGTCGGTGCCGAAGGCTCCCGCGCCGTCCCCTGCCCCTGTCGAGCCGGATCCGCCCGCGCAGGAACCGCCGGCCGCGCAGGGCACCGTAGCCCCGCGGCCCGGACCGACGCCCTCCGCGGCGGCCTCCGCCGTTCCCGCCCCGACGCCCTCCGCGTCCCCGTCGCCTTCCGCCGGCCGGGAGAAGGCCTCGCCCACGCCGTCGCCGCAGCGGCCCTCGCCGAAGCCGACACCGCCGCCGGCCCCGAAGCCGCCGCGGGGGTTCCAGCTGGCCGGACTCGCCCACTCGGTCCACGGCGACCACAGCGGCCCGGAGGTACAGACCTGGCGCAGCGGCTGGGTGTGGCAGCGCCACGGGCTGGAGGTGGGCGGCCGACGCTTCGCGCACGGCATCACCGTCAACTCGCGTTCCTCGGTGGAGATCACCCTCAACCGGCAGTGCACGACCTTCTCGGCGCAGGCGGGGGTGGACGGCCTGTCGCTGTTCACGGACGGCGCGGTGCGGTTCTCCGTATACGCCGACGGGGAGCGGTTGTGGCAGTCCGCCGCTCTCGGGCACGAGGAACCGCCCGCGGCCGTGCAGGTCCCCCTCACGGGGCGCAAGACACTGCGGCTGATGGTGGAGAGGGCCGGGCCGGGCAGCCTGCCGACGCTGGCGAGCTGGGCGGACGCGGTGCTCAGCTGCCGCTGAACACCGCGGTCAGCGTCGCCGCGAAGGCGCCCGGCGTGAGGGTCGCGCCGGCCTCCTCCTCGCGGCGGTGACCTTCCGGGCCGAGCAGGGCGCGGGTCCGCTCCAAGAGGCCGTCCACGACGCCGCTCTCCGGAACCGAGCGCGGATGGCCCGCACGCCAGGCGGTGGCCGCCGCGAGGGCCCGTACCGCCTCGGCCGGCCGGTCGGCGTCGGCCAGCAGCACGGCCGCCGCCTCGGCCATGCCCGCCAGGATGCGCTCGGCGCAGCGGGCGTCGACGGCGACGGCGAGCGCGGGCCCGATCCGGGTCAGACCGACCAACGGGCCCTGTTCGCGGCCGGCGAGGACGGCGTCGATGGTGGCCAGCCCGGCGGTGAGCTGGGCGGGAACGGTGAACCGATCGGCCTCGGCGCGGGCCCGGTCGCACTCCTCGCGCGCCCGAACGGTGTCGCCGCGCTGCAGGGCGACGAGGGCGCACAGGAGTCGGGCGAAGGTGTTGACGTCGTACACCCCGCCGTACCGGTCGGATTCCTTCTCGGCCTCCGCCAGCAGTTGCTCGGCGTCGTCGAGGTCCCCCGCGCAGTAGGCGGCCTCGGCGATCCGGGCGATGGCGAAGGGCGCCTCGACGCTCGCCCCGACCTCACGGGCGAGGCGCAGGCACTCCTCGTACTCGACGCGGGCGTCGGCGTACCGGCCGCGCGAAAGGGCGACCTCCCCGGCGGCGCTCGCCACCTGGGCGCGGGTCCAGCGGTCGCCGACGCGCTGGGAGATCTCGTGCAGCTCGACGAGGTCGGCGTCGACGTCGGGCAGGCCGCCGGTGACGTCGATGGCGACGTGGGCGCGGAGCATCAGGACGATGCCGAGTTCCCACTCACCCGCGTGCACGCGGCAGTTGGCGACGGACCGGTCGAGGTCGGTGTGGAAGTCGTGGGAGGTGCCGGTGAGGAAGGTCGTCGCGGGCCAGAGCATTCCGGGGAAGCGGGTGGTCTCCGGGGAGCCCTGCCGGAAGGTCTCCTTGATGCGGGTGGCCAGGTCCCGGTATTCGGAGGTGCGGAACTTCTCGGCGGAGTTGCTCTCGGCGAGCAGGAACATGTCGAGGACGAGCAGGCGCATGAAGCGCCAGTACTCGGCAGTGCCCTCCGGGGGGACCTCGGGGGTGAGGGCGAGGGTCCGGGTGGTCCACTCGGCGCCCTCGGCGCGGTAGTTGCGCAGCCACCAGAACCAGCCGAGGGCGAAGACGAGGCGCTGGCCGGCCTCGGCGTCGGCGGTCTCGACGACGGTGCTGTGGAGGGCGGCCCGGAGGTTGTCGAGCTCGGTCTCGACGCGCCGGATCCAGGGGAGCTGGGCGGCGGAGCGGATCAGGGGCTCAGCCTCCTCGGCGAAGGCGAGGTAGTGGGCGGCGTGGCGGCGGGCGGTGGCCCGGGCGTCGGCGGGGTGGGCGGCGGCGCGCTCGGCGGCGTACTCGTGGATGGTCTCGAGCATGCGGTAGCGCATGCCAGGGCCGCCTGGGCCGTCGTGGTCGCCGTGGTCCTGGTCCGGTTCGGCCAGGACCAGGGACTTGTCGACGAGGGAGCCGAGGACGTCGGCGGCGTCGTAGGAGGCGGGGTCGGACGGGTCGGCGCAGACGGCCTCGGCGGCGGCGAGGTCGCAGCCGCCGGCGAAGACGGAGAGCCGGCGCAGGGCTGTGCGTTCGGCCTCGTCGAGCAGGTCCCAGGACCAGTCGACGACGGCGCGCAGGGTCTGCTGGCGGGGCAGGACGGTACGGGCGCCACCGGTCAGGAGCCGGAAGCGGTCGTCGAGACGGTCGGCGATCTGGCGCGTGGTGAGCAGCCGCAACCGGGCGGCGGCCAGCTCGATGGCCAGCGGCAACCCGTCGAGGCGGGCGCAGATCTCGGCGACGGCGGCCGGGTCGTCGGTGGGGCTGAAGCCGGGGCGAGCCGAGGCCCCGCGGTCGGCGAAGAGCTGGTGGGCGGGGTCGGGCGGCAGGGGCTCGACGGGGCGGACCGTCTCCCCCGGGACACCGAGGGGTTCGCGGCTGGTGGCCAGGATCCGGACGCCGGGGCAGTGCGTGAGGAGCCGCTCGGCGAGCTCGGCGGCGGCGCCGATGACGTGCTCGCAGTTGTCGAGGACGAGCAGCAGGCGGCGGTGGGCGCAGTGTTCGACGAGACGGGTGGTGGGGTCGGCGGCGGCCGGGGTGGGGGTCTCGCGGGCGACGAGGGAGCTCTCTCGTAGGCCGAGGGCGCTGAGGACGGCGCCGGGAACGGCGGCGGGCTGGTCCAGCCGGGCGAGTTCGACGATCCAGCCGGCTTCGGGGTGGGCCGCGGCGGCGTGTTCGGCGAGGCGGGTCTTACCGGAACCGCCGGGGCCGGTGAGGGTGATGAGGCGCAGGCGGGCCAGGTCGCCGCGGAGGGCGGCCAGTTCGGGTTCGCGGCCGACGAACGAGGTCAGCCGGGGCCGGAGATTCCCGCGGGGGGCCTCGGCTGCCTCGGGGGCGCCGGGGACGCCGGGGACGCCGGGGACGCCGGGGGCCTCGTCGGCGTCGGCGGTGTCGTTGGCGTCGGAGAGCTCGGGCCGGGGCTGCGGGGGCCGGGGCTGCGGCCGGAGGAGCTCCGCGTGCAGGGCGGCGAGTTCGGGGCCCGGATCGGTGCCGAGGCCGTCGGCGAGGGCGCGGCGCGTGCGCTCGTACACGGCGAGGGCCTCGGCCGGGCGGCCGGCGGCGCGCAGGGCACGGAGCTGCTGCGCGCGAAGCGACTCGTCGTACGGGGACTCCTGGACCAGCATCTCTATCTCGGGCAGGAGTGCCGCCGGAGCGGTGGCGCCGCAGCGCAGGTCGGCCTCGATGCGCTGGCGGAGGGCGCCGGAGCGGCGCGCCTCGGCGACGGCCGCATGGGCGGCGCGGGCGGGCTCGGGCAGGTCGGCGAAGGCGGGTCCGCGCCAGAGGGCGAGGGCGGTGCGCAGGGTGCGGGAGGCGGCGGCCGGGTCGGTGGCCAGTTCCTGGCCGCCCTGGACCGCCAGCCGGTCGAAACGGTGCAGGTCGATGTCGTCGCGGGCGGCGGCCAGGAGGTAGCCGCCGGTGGGAACGGAGAGGACGGCGTCCCGGCCGCCGAGGGCGCGGCGCAGCCGGGCGACGAGGGCCTGGAGGGCGGCGGGGGCGTCGTGGGGCGGGTCGTCGCCCCAGACGTCGTCGACGAGTTCGGCGACGGAGGCCGGGCGGCCGGCCCGGAGGGCGAGGGCGGCGAGGAGCGCGCGCAAGCGGGCGCCGCCCATGGGGAGAGGGACGCCGGTCTCGTCGCGCGCCTCCGTGACGCCGAGGATGAGATACCGCACCGGGCAATTCTGCACGGCTTGTCGGGGTGGCGTGGCGCCCGGCCGTACCTCAGGTGATCGAGGTGTCCCCGTTGGCCTCCAGGAGCGTGCGCAGGGCCTGGGCCATCGTGGCGCAGGTGGCGGGGTCCAGCGGGGCGAGCAGCTCCGCGTAGCCGCGCAGATGCTCGGTGATCATCGACTGCGTCAGCGCGAGGCTCTGTTCGGTCAGCCGGATCCGCACGGTGCGGCGGTCCTGACCGTCCCGCACCCGCTCGACCAGTCCTTTGGCCTCCATGCGGTCGATGCGGTTGGTGATCGCGCCGGAGGTGACCATGGCGGCCGGGATGAGGGCGCCGGCGGTCAGCGCGTACGGGGGGCCGGAGCGGCAGAGGGTGAAGAGGATGTCGAGCTCGCCCACCTCCAGGTCGTGCTCGGCCGCGAAGGCCTTCTGCTGCTTGTCGATGACGCGGGTCATCCGCTGGATGCGGGCCACCACCTCCACCGGCCACAGGCCTGCCACCAGATCGGGGCGCTCCGCCGTCCACTGGCCGACGATCGCGTCCACTGCGTCGCTCATGCGCTGTCCTCCATCGCTCGCGTCCCTCAGTCCCTCAGTCCCTGGCGCCAACAAGATATCTCAACGTTGAGACACTTGACGTTGAGAGGGTGTGGATGATTTTATCTCAACGTTGAGATTCTTAGCCTTGAGATGAATTGAACGGGGCGCCACGCATGACCACGACCACAGCCACAGCCACGACCACAGCCACGGCCACAGCCACGGCCACAGCCACGACGACTCTTTCCGCCTCCGCCTCCGCCATCGACCCGGTCGCCACGAGAGCGCGCGCCGCGTCCCGCCCCCGGCTCGGCCCCGTTCCCGTCATATGGCTGGCACTGCTGGCCACCCCCCTGGCCGCCGGGGCCAACGCCCCCGTCCTGATCCTTCCGGACATGGCCCGCTCCCTCGGGGTGAGCGGCTCGACCGCCACCTGGCTCGTCGCCTCCTACGCCTGGGCCATGGCCGTCGGCACGCCGCTGCTGGCCGGACTGCTGCGCCGCCGGGGCCTGCGGGCAGCGCTCCGCGTGGCCGGCACCCTCCTCGTCGGCGGCACCCTCCTCGTCGCCGCGTCCCCCTGGCTGCCGCTCACCCTCACCGGGCGGGCCGCGCAGGCCGCCGGCGGCGCGGGCCTCGCGGCGGTCGCCATGAGCCTGGCCGGCTCGGCCCGCCGGATGGGCGTGATCAGCGCCGGCTTCGGCGTCCTCGGCGCGTCCGGCCCGCTCCTCGGCGCACAGCTCGCACACACCGTCTCGTGGCGCCTCTCGCTCTCCGTCTCCGTGATCGCGGTCCTGGCGGTACCCATGGTGAGCCGGTACGCGACCACCCCGGCAGCCCCGACGACCCCGACGACCCCGGCGGCCTCGGAGACGACACCCCGAGACCGGTTCGACTTCCGCGGCGCGGCGCTGCTGACGGCCTTCGCCACCGCCCTGGTCCTGCTGCCCCACGCGCCGGCCGCCGCCCTCGGCTCCTCGGCCGTCGCCGCCACACTGCTCGCGCTCCACGTCCGCCGGCGGCCCGACGGATTCGTCCCGGCCGCGCTGATCCGCAAGCCGCTCTTCCTCGGCTCCGCGCTGCTCGCGCTCGCGCTCTCGGGCTCGTACTTCACCCTGCTGTTCTCGGTGCCCCGGCTGCTCACCGACCGGGCCGGCTGGGACTCCGGCACCGCGGGCACCGGTCAGCTCGTGGCCCTGCTCACCGGATCCGCGCTCTCCTGGCTGCTGGCCGCGGCATCCGCCCGCATGAGCCGGGCGGCCGTCCGCTCGGTGCTCGTCGGGGTCGGCGCGGCGGCCGCGGCGATCGCGGTGTTCGCGAGCTGGGGCCCGTTGCTGCTGGTCGCCACCGCGGGCGGGACCTTCGCGGCGACCGGGGCCAACGCGGTGCTGTCGATGCACGCCGCGTCGAGCACCCCCGATCCCCAGCGCCCCACGGCCATCGGCCTGTTCGCCCTCTGCTACCAGCTGGGCGGGGCCTTCGGCCCGGCGATCGCGACCGCTCTGGTGCTCGCCGCCTGAGCCGGAACCGAAGCCGGAGGCTGAGCCGGAGCCGGAGCAGCAACCGTCAGGACAGCGCCGGGCGGTGCACGGGGACTCCCTCGGGCACCGCCCGGCGCCGCGCCGCGGAGGTACCCGTCCAGCAGGTGCCGCGCCGGGCCAGCAGGCGGTGGAGCCACAGCTCCATCGAGACCAGTTCGGCCAGCCCGTCCAGTGGGACCGGGTGCCCCTCCGCCGCGTCGAGCAGGGCCTGGCGCACGACCCGGGCCTCGATCAGCCCGGCGTCCGCGAGCAACGGCGACTCGAACAGGTCCAGCAGGCCGTTCAGGGCGGCGCGCAGCCCCAGCCGGGTCGCCGTCTCGTTCGGCTCGCGGTCGGTGGCACCCCAGCCCGGCGGGAACTCGCGCACCCCCGCCGAGGACAGGACGCTGCGCAGGATCGCGGCCCGGGCGCCGGGCTGGACCCGCAGGGACTCGGGCAGGGCGCGGGCGGCCCGTACGACCTGGTTGTCCAGGAAGGGGGCGTGCAACCGCTGGCTGCGGACCTCCACGGCCTGCTCGAAGACCCGGTGGTCGGCGGCGTGGCGGGCGAGCAGCGAGCGGGCGCGGGCCTCCCCCGGCCGCAGCGACAGCGGCGGGCGGCCGGCCGCGACCGTCAGACGGATCGATACTTCCGCCAGTGCCTCCCCCGTGAGCCAGCCCGCCGCCGGTCCCGGACGGGACCAGGTCAGGGCGGCGAGGGAAGCGTCCACCGGACCGGAGGATCTCTCGGTGACCCCGCCCTCGCGGAGCCGGGCCGCAGCGGCCTCCATGCCCGCGCGGTACGACGTACGGGCAAGTCTTCGGGCCGCCGAGTACACGGTGAGCGGCACCAGCAGGGACTCCCCGGAGGCTCCGGAGGCGGAGGCCGAGCGGGCCAGCGCCGCCACCGGGCGCAGCAGGTGCCGCCGCCGGCGGTCCATCAGGAGGTCCGCCATGCGGGCCGGGTGGGCGTCGAGGACCTGGCGGGCGCCGTGGCCGGTGAAGTGGTCGGCCGAGCCGGCCGCCAGTCGGCGCCGCTCGCGGGCGGCGAAGACCAGCGAGGGGCCGGGTTCGTCGGTCAGCGGGCCGTCGAGTTCGGCGTACGGGAGGGCCTCCGCGGCGGCGGCCACCACGACGTGGTGCAGGCGCGGGTCAGCCGCGATGGCCCTGGCCCGTTCCAGCTCGGCCTCGCGCCCCTGCGGGGTCGCCAGGTCGTTGAAGGTGACGGCCAGCAGCCGCGCCCCGGCGGGACTCAGCAGGGTGCCCGGCGCCCCCGGCAGACCGGCCGCCAGCAGCGCCAGCGTGGCGGAGGCGCTGCCGCCGGAGAGGTCGGCGCCCACCCCGGGAGCCGGGGCGCCACGGGCGGCACGCCGATCGGCGGGGCCCATTCCGGGCACGGGGCCGGGATCGTACGGCGGCACGATGTCGGGAGCATGCCGCGGAGCCGTGAGCCGGGCGCGCACGGCATCCACCAACGCTTCCCGTACGCCCTCCACCGCCCGCTCGGCATCGGCCTCGGGGGCCGCCACGGCGAGCGAGGCGACCTGCTCGTAGCCGGTGATCTCGCGGGAGCCCTCCCGCAGGATCAGCGCGTGCCCGGGCGGGATCCGCCGGACCCCGGCGTACGGTGTGCCGTCGCCCAGCGCCTCGGGACTGTCCGGGCAAGCCAGCAGGGCGGCGAGATGGCCGATGTCGAGCTGCGCCTCGATGAGGTCGGCGAGCGGGAGGGCGGCGGTGGCGTACGCCGTGCCGCTCGCCCAGGGGGTGTAGAAGACGGGCCGGGCGCCCGCGAGGTCGCCGACGACGGTGATGCGGCGGCCGGCCTGGACGACGGCGGTGTAGCTGCCGGACCACTGGGTGAGGTGGCGCAGCGCGCCGCCGCGGGCGGCGTAGAGGGCGCGGCGCAGTTCGGCGTCGGTCGCGCCGCAGCAGCCGAGGACCGCGAGCCGGGTGAAGGGGTCGGCGGGATCGGCGGTGACCGTGCGGATCTCGTCGGGGCGCCAGTCGCCGACGGCCCAGAGGGGGTCGGGGTCTCCCCAGAGCAGTTGTGCGCCGACGGGGTGGACGGTGCGTTCCGCGTCCGCGCCCGGGTCGTCCGGATGGGCGGCGTCCGCGAGGCCGCCGCGCAGGGGCGCACCGCCGTCGCCGTATCCGCCGTGGCCGTATCCGCCCTGGCCGGAGGCCTGGCCGGAGCTCTGGCCGGAGACCCTTCCGGCCGTGCCGAAGCTCGCGGCGATACTGCTCCAACCCACCAACCAGCGCACCGCCGCCTCCCCAGCCCGTGGGCACATGACCGGGGCACAGGCAGCACGGACAGCGCTGAGGGCGCGGCCGCGGGACCCCGGGTGGCTCGGGGTCCATGCTGCCACGGGACAGGCGTGCGAGAGTGGTTAAAGGGGGCGCACACGCAAACGAACACGCCCCGGCAACTCGGTATTTGGCGTTCCGTTCCCACCGCCCCATAGGTCGCTTTCAGCCATTCTTCGGCCGCCTGAAGAGCCGTCACGGGCCGCCGGCGCCCGATGCGGGGGCGCGGCCCGGGGGGCGCAATCCACCCCCCGGACCGTTCCGCCACCCGCGGGGATTGAGGCAGCGGCATCCCCCGACCCGCCCGGTCAGGCGGCGGGCCGACCCACGCACCGCACATCGAATCGCCGGGTCCGGGGACCGGCCAGAGCGCACGGGCGGGCGCACGGCCACACGGGCGGAGCACGCGCTGACACGTGCGCCCCGGCGCCGGGTCCGGGGCGGACTGTGCAAACGGACAACAATCCCGCCATACGGAAGTAAGGGCCTTAACGCTTGGGAGGCGGGGAACTACGCTGGGTTTACGAAATGCCGGGCGCCTATGCCCCGGCGGCGTCTGCGTTCCGCGTGTGACGAGGGGTGGCGCATGTCCAGGGAGCTCCGCGAGCCCAATGAGAAGCTCGGCGCCGTCCTCGCCCTCGCGGGCATCAGCAACGCCGGGCTGGCCCGGCGGGTCAACGACCTCGGCGCACAGCGCGGCCTGACGCTTCGGTACGACAAGACGTCGGTGGCCCGGTGGGTGTCGAAGGGGATGGTGCCGCAGGGCGCCGCCCCGCACCTGATCGCCGCCGCGATCGGCGCGAAGCTGGGCCGGCCGGTGCCGTTGCACGAGATCGGGCTGGCGGACGCGGACCCCGCGCCCGAGGTCGGGTTGGCCTTCCCGCGCGACGTGGGCGCGGCGGTGCGCTCGGCCACCGACCTGTACCGGCTCGACCTCGCCGGGCGGCGGGGCGGTGGCGGGATCTGGCAGTCGCTCGCGGGCTCGTTCTCCGTGGCGGCGTACGCGACGCCCGCCTCGCGCTGGCTGATATCTCCCGCCGACAGCTCGGTGGCCCGGGAGCCGGCGGGCAGCCGGGCCCCGCACCTCACGCCCGGCTCGACGGCCCCCGCCTCGCCGATGCCCGGCGCGACGGCAACCGGCCCGACGGCAGCCGACACCCCGGCAACCGATGCCCCGACGACCGGTGCCCCGACCGCCGACGGCGCGGCGACCGACGGCCCGACCGCCGGCAGCTCCGCGGCGCTCGACCCCGCGGCGCGGCATTCCATGGTCCAGAGCCCCGTATCAGCGACCCCCTCGGCTCACGACGTACCGGCGCGCGAGGCGACGGCACCAGGTCCCCGGTCCTCCCCGGACGGCCGCACGACCGGCCCCATGACAGGTCTGGCAGGCCCGATGACGGGACCGGCGACAGGCCCGCCGTCCACCGTTGTGCCCGCCCAGCCCGGACCCGAAACGCCACGCGACCACGGCCAGCGCGTGGGCCACAGCGATGTGTCGAAGCTGCGCGAGGCCGCCGAGGACGCGCGCCGCTGGGACTCCAAGTACGGCGGCGGGGACTGGCGTTCGTCGATGGTGCCCGAGTGCCTGCGGGTGGATGCTGCGCCGCTGCTGCTCGGCTCCTACACGGACGAGGTGGGCCGCGCGCTGTTCGGCGCGACCGCCGAACTGACCCGGCTGGCCGGGTGGATGGCCTTCGACACCGGTCAGCAGGAAGCGGCCCAGCGCTACTACATCCAGGCGCTCCGGCTCGCCCGCGCGGCCGCGGACGTACCGCTCGGCGGCTACGTGCTGGCCTCGATGTCGCTGCAGGCGACCTACCGGGACTTCCCCGACGAGGGGGTGGACCTCGCGCAGGCGGCCGTCGAGCGCAACCGGGGTCTCGCCACCGCCCGCACCATGAGCTTCTTCCGGCTGGTCGAGGCGCGGGCGCACGCGAAGGCGGGCGATTCGACGGCCGCCGGAGCGGCGCTGCGGGCGGCGGAGGGCTGGCTGGAGCGGTCCCGGGAGGGCGATCCGGATCCGACCTGGCTGGGTTTCTACTCGTACGACCGTTTCGCGGCCGATGCCGCGGAATGCTACCGGGACCTGAAACTGCCCCGGCAGGTACGGCGGTTCACCGAGCAGGCCCTGTCGCGGCCCACCGAGGAGTACGTACGGTCGCACGGACTGCGGCTGGTGGTGAGCGCGGTCGCCGAGCTGGAGTCGGGCAATCTCGACGCGGCGTGCGCGGCGGGCACCCGGGCGGTGGAGGTGGCGGGCAGGATCTCCTCGGCGCGGACGACCGAATACGTACGGGACCTGCTGCACCGCCTGGAACCGTACGGGGACGAGCCGCGGGTGGCAGAGCTGCGGGAGCGGGCCCGGCCGCTGTTGGTGGCGCCGGCGTAGGACCTGTCTTCCGGGGGCCGCGTGGCCGGGTTGTCGGTGCCGGGGTGCAGTATGCAGGGGTGGGAGGTGTCAGCGTGGGTGGCGGCGTGGACTGCGATGTGCTGGTGATCGGCGGCGGAATCGTCGGCCTGTCGACGGCGCATGCTTTGTCGCGCCTGGCTCCGGGGACCAGGGTCGTGGTCCTGGAGAAGGAGTCGGGTCCGGCCCGGCACCAGACGGGCCGCAACAGCGGGGTGATCCACAGCGGGATCTACTACCGCCCGGGTTCCCTGAAGGCGCGCTTCGCGGTGAGCGGGGCCGCCGAGATGGTCAAGTTCTGCGCGGAGCACGGCATCGCGCACGAGGTGACGGGCAAGCTGATCGTCGCCACGGAGCGGGAAGAGCTGCCGCGGCTGCACGCGCTGGTCCAGCGCGGCCGGGAGAACGGCATTCCGGTGCGCGAGCTCGGCCCGGCGCAGATCACGGAGTACGAGCCGGAGGTGCGGGGGCTCGCCGCGATCCATGTCGGCAGCACCGGGATCGTCGACTACGGCCGGGTGAGCGCCCAGCTCGCGGAGTCCTCGGGCGCGGAGATCGTCTACGGCGGCGCCGTGGACCTGATCTCCCGGCGCGCGTCGGCCGTGGCCGTGCGCACCACGTCCGGCCTGGTGGTCAGGGCGCGGGTGCTGGTGAACTGCGCGGGCCTCCAGTGCGACCGGATCGCCCGCCTCGCCGGAGACGACCCGGGCATGCGGATCATCCCCTTCCGCGGCGAGTACTACGACCTGGCGCGGCCGGACCTGGTCCGGGGCCTGGTCTACCCGGTGCCCGACCCGGCGTTCCCCTTCCTCGGGGTGCACCTGACCCGGGGCATCGGCGGGGGCGTCCACGTCGGACCCAATGCCGTGCCCGCGCTGGCCCGTGAGGGGTACGGCTGGTCGACGGTGCGGCCCCGGGACATCGCGGACGAGCTGGCCTGGCCGGGATCCTGGCGGATGGCGGCACGGCACTGGCGGTACGGGACGGGCGAGATCCACCGCTCGCTGTCGAAGCAGGCCTTCACCCGGGCGGTACGGCGCCTGCTGCCGGCCGTCACCGCCGACGATCTGCACCCCGCCGCGGCCGGGGTCCGCGCCCAGGCCGTGCTGCGCGACGGCACCCTGGTGGACGACTTCCTGATCCGTGACGCCCCGCGCACGGTCCACGTCCTCAACGCCCCCTCGCCCGCCGCGACCGCGTCCCTGCCGATCGGCCGGGAGATCGCCACCCGCGCCCTGCGAACCCTCGGCTCGGCCTGAGCAGCGCTTCGGGCAGGGTGCGGGAGCCGTTCGCGCGGCGACTCCCGCACCCCCCGTCGTAGAATCAGCGCATTGTGTCTGAGTCCCTGAATCCCCAGTCGCCCCGCCTCCCGGACGCCGCGCCGGAGACGAACTCGTACGTGCCGCCCAAGTGGCGCACCGAGCCCCGCTTCCCCGACGGGCCCGCGCCGGACCCGGCCGGCTCGCACCACGAGCGGCGGATCCGGAGCTTCCAGCCCCGGCGCAGCCGGGTCACCACCGGCCAGGGCGAGGCCTTGAAGCGCCTGTGGGGCACCTGGGGCCTGGACATCGACGGCCACGAGGTCATCGACCTCGACGCTCTCTTCGGCGGGCTCCCCGTCGTCCTGGAGATCGGCTTCGGCATGGGCGAGGCCACGGCCCAGATGGCCGCCGAGGACCCCGGCACCGGGATCCTCGCCGCCGATGTGCACACCCCCGGGCAGGGCAACCTGCTCGCCCTCGCCGAGCGCGGCGGCATGACCAACATCCGGGTGGCCAACGGCGACGCGATCATCCTGCTCCGCGAGATGCTGCCGCCCGACTCCCTGGCCGGGATGCGCGTGTACTTCCCGGACCCGTGGCCCAAGGCCCGCCACCACAAGCGCCGGCTGATCCAGCCCGACTTCCTCACGCTGGCCGCGACCCGCCTGGCGCCCGGGGCCGTACTGCACTGCGCGACCGACTGGGAGCCGTACGCCGAGCAGATGCTCGAAGTGCTCACCGCGCACCCGGACTTCGAGAACACGCAGCCCGACGGCGGTTTCTCCCCGCGCCCCGCCTTCCGGCCGCTGACCCGCTTCGAGGGCCAGGGCCTCGACAAGGGCCACCTCGTACACGACTTGCTCTTCCGTCGCACGGAGAACTGACAAGGTCACCGCGCGTGTCAGAGCGGCTCGCTAGGGTCATGGTGTGTACCGAGCGCTCCACCTCGTACTCCCACGTCCGTCCGGCACGGTCCGCACCTGCGTGCTCCTCGCCCTGCTCGCCGCGACCGGGATCGCCATCCTCGAACTCGTGCGGGAACAGACCGGCACCTCCGGCTTCTTCGTCGGTCTCGGTCTGGCCCTGCTGCCGGTGGCGCCGCTCATGGCGGCCTTCCGGTGGCTGGGCCGGGCCGCGCCCGCGCCCTGGTCGCAGCTGCTGTTCTGCTTCGGCTGGGGGGCCTGCACCGCGGCCCTGATCGCGATACTGGCCAACAACTTCGCCACCGAGTGGATAGCCGCGGCCACCACCGACGCCTCCGCGGCCGATCACCTCGGCTCGGTGGCCATCGCCCCGGTGGTGGAGGAGACCGCCAAGGCGGCCGCCCTGCTGCTGGTGTTCACGTTCCGAAGACGGCATTTCAACGGACCCGCCGACGGGTTCGTGGTGGCCGGCTTCACCGCCACCGGGTTCGCCTTCACCGAGAACATCCTCTACCTGGGCAACGCCTTCGTGGAGGACCTGGCCGACCGCAGCGGCGCGCTGGAATCGGTGACGGCGGCGACCTTCTTCGTCCGGATAGTGCTGTCGCCGTTCGCGCACCCGCTGTTCACCGTGCTCACCGGTCTGGGCTTCGGAGTGGCCGCCCTCGGTGCCCGCCGTGCGCGCAGGATCTGGCCGCCGCTGCTCGGCCTGGCGCTGGCCATGGGCATGCACGCGCTGTGGAACGGTTCCTCGCAGTTCGGGGAGCACGGGTTCTACGTGGTGTACAGCTGCGTGATGGTCCCGGTGTTCGGGCTGCTGGTGTGGCTGGCCGTGCGGATAAGGCGGGACCGGCTGCGGGCCGTCGAGGACGAGCTCGCGCTGTACGCGGCCGCGGGCTGGCTCGGCCGGGCCGAGGTCCCGGCCCTGGCTTCGATGCCGGCCCGCTCGCTGGCCCGCGCCCTGGCCCGGCACAGCGGGGGCCGGGCCGCCGGACGCACGGTCGCCCGCTACGAGGCGGACGCGGCCGCCTTGGCCCTGCTACGGCACCGGGCGCGGCGCGGCGGCCCCGTACGGGAGCGGGATTTCGCGCGCCGGGAGCGGGAGTTGCTGCACCGGCTCTGGCGGTCCCGGGCGACGGCGGGTCCCGCGCTGGCCCGGGCGGCGGTCATGGAGGAGCTGATTCCGCCGTGGTTCGACCCCCTGGCCCCGGCGGCCGCGCGGGCGGACGTACCCGGGCCGCGTCGGACGGACGACGACGACCACGACCACAACAACGACCGCGGCGCGCCGGACCCGAACCCGGCCCCCGGGTCTCAGACGTTCAGGCCCTTGGAGTTCAGCCACGCCAACGGGTCCTGCGTCGACCCGCCCTTGCGTACTTCCAGGTGGAGATGAGGTCCGGTGACGTTGCCGGTGGCGCCGACGCGGCCGATGGTCTCGCCGGCGCCGACCGTGCCGGAGGTCACCGACATCGAGGAGAGGTGGCAGTACCAGATCTCCGTGCCGTCCGGGAGCTCCAGCACGATCCGGTAGCCGTACGCACCGGACCAGCCGGCTGAGGTGATCTTCCCGGCGGCCACGGCCTTGGCCGGGGTCCCGGTCGGGGCCGCGAAGTCGAGGCCGGTGTGGTGGCCCGAGGACCACATGGAGCCGGAGTCGCCGTAGTGCGAGGTGAGGGTGTAGGCGGAGGTGGGCAGGGAGTAGCTGCCGGCCGGCTGGGCGAGGCGCTCCTGCTCGGCCTTGGCCGCCGCCGCTTCCGCGGCCTTCGCCTCGGCCTCCTCCTTGGCCTTCGCCTCGGCCTGCGTCCTGGCCTCCTCGGCGGCCTTGCGGGCCTCCTCCAGCTTCTGCTTGGCCTCCTCCGCGGCTGCCTGCTGCGCGGCCAGCTCGGCGTCCGCCCGGGCCTTGGCCTCGGCGGCGTCCTGCTGGAACTCGGCCTGCTGGAGGATGCGGTTGCGCAGGACCTCGCCCGCGTCCGCGCCCTGGGCGGACTGCTGCGCGATGATCCCGGTCCGCCCGCCCGTCGCGGCCGCCGATCCGGAACCGCCGTCCTCCTGCTGGGCCTTGTCCCCGGTCATCATGTCGGGGAGGGCCGGCAGGGATATCGCGACCTGGGGCCGGTCCTGCGCGGTGGCGATGCCGCCGGCGCCGACCGCCGCGATGACGCCGACACCGAGCACGGTGGAGCTGCGGGCAAGTCCCCCGCGCTGCTTGGCGACCCGATGCTTGCCGCGGACCGGGCGCACCGAATCCTCGGTGGGATTCCACTCGCCCCAGGCACCCGCGGTGGGCGGCTGCTCCTGGATCTCGATGCCTTCAGGGGCAGGCAAGTTGGAGGCCACCGGGGCACACTCCTCATTGACGCGCAGAGACGCGCGCGCGCACGGTGCCGTCTCTTGCGACGGCTGGGACGACCGCGCTGCGTTATCGAAAGGTAATAGACGTAGGGGAGTGATTCCAAGCTTCTCCGCTTGATCGTTCCCACCAATCAGCCACGCACTGACCGGCTTTGGCCACACCTTTCTACAGCAAACCCACCTTAATCAGGCCAAAAATCAAGCGACTCCCTTATCACTTCAGCCACAGGCCTGAAATGACGACCCGTCAATCTCCTTGCGGAAAGCACTCGCTCGATCACGGAACGTCACATCACGTCGCCGCGCGGCACCACCGGCACGGTCCGCCGCCGCTCCGGCTCCCGCTCCCCCGGCCGACCCACCGCCAGCAGCGCCATGTCGTCCGTCGCCCCGCCGCCCGTATGCCGGCGCACGTCACTGCTGAGCGCGCTGAGCAGCGCCTGCGGACCGGGGAAGATCCGCCCACGCAACCGGGCCGCCGGATCGTAGAACTGTCCCGCGCCGTCCCGGGCCTCGGTCAGCCCGTCCGTGTAGAGCAGCAGGGTGGTCCCCGCCGGAAAGGCCCACTCCTGCGCCAGGTCCGGCCGGCCGCCCAGCTCCCCCAGGCCGAGCGGCAGGGCCGGCTCCGCCGGGGCGAGGACCGCCAGCTCCCCGTCCCCGTGCAGCAGCAGCGGCTCGGGGTGGCCCCGGTTGAGCAGCCGCAGCGCGCCCGCTCCCGGCGGGATCTCCCCGAGCACGCACGTCGTGAACCCCTCCACCGCGTCCAGACTGTCGCGCCGCGTGCCCTCGCGGGCCAGCGCCCGCTCCAGCCGCTGCGCCAGCGCCTCCAGCGTGGGCTCGGTCTCCGCCGCCTCCCGGAACGCCCCGAGGACCACCGCGACGGCCTCCACCGCCCCCAGCCCCTTGCCCCGTACGTCACCCACCGCCAACCGCACCCCGTACGGGGTCTCCTGGACCGCGTACAGATCGCCGCCGATGAAGGCGTCCGCCTGCGCGGCCTCGTACCAGGCGGAGACGTGCAGCCCCCCGATGCGCTCGGCGGGTTTCGGCAGTACCGCCCGCTGCGCGGCCTCGGCGATCCCGCGCGCCGAGGCGAGCCGCTCACCGCTGCGCCGCACCATCCGGTTGATCAGGAGCGCCAACCCGGCGACGGTCAGTACGGTCACCAGCTCGGTCAGCGCCTCGACCTTCCAGCTGGTGCCGTTGAGGATGTGCAGCACCAACACCCCGCACACGGCCAGAGCGCCGGTCAGGGCCGTGGCCCACAGGGTGAACAGCGGGGCGGCGATCAGAGGGGCCGCGGTGAAGAACGGGGACCCGGTGAAACTGGGCGGGGTCAGCACGTCGAAGACCATCCCGACGGCGATCAGCACGCCCGGCAGCAGCCGGACCACGCGACGCGTCACACCGTTCCCGGTGACGCTCCCGCCCGTGCGCCCAGCCCCGTTGCCCCGCCGGCCCAGCCCCACCACGCTGCTCTCCCGCCGCCCGGTCCATCACGCGGGTCCGGGCCCGCTGCCTGATCGCCCCTCAAGGCTGGCGGCAGGAGCATCCCTACGGCGACCTGACGGCGGCCGGACGGGTGACGAGGCGCGAGAAGGCGCAAGAAGGGGGACCGGCGGGACCGGAACACGACGAAGGCCCGGTTCCTGGTGAGGAACC
>NZ_JBGBPT010000102.1:25360-30211 GCF_041106355.1 Streptomyces sp. BF23-19
CGCCTTCGTACTGAGTAGCGGGGGCAGGATTTGAACCTACGACCTCTGGGTTATGAGCCCAGCGAGCTACCGAGCTGCTCCACCCCGCGTCGGTAAACACAACTCTACGCCATGCGGGGAGAGCCCTTCACCAATTAACCGCCGACCACCCCACAGATGGACATCACCGCAGGTCAGCGCCTTGAAACCGGCATCGAACCGAACCGCCCTGCCCCTGCCCCTGCCCCTGCCGCACCCCGGACGGCAGCGGCCGTCAGGCGACGGGATCCCGACGCCGGGTCAGTACGTGGGTCGTGCTCCCGTCGTCCTCCCGTACGTCTCGGACGTGGGTGAAGCCGATCCGCTCCAGCAGGACCAGGGAGGCCGTGTTGGCGTCGGCCACGGTGGCGTGCACCTCGGTCAGGCCGAGGGGGCCGAAGCCGTACGCGACGATCGCCTCGGCGATCTCGGTACCGAGGCCCGCTCCCCAGGCTTCGGGGGCCAGGGCGTAGATGATCTCGTGGCCGTCGACCTCGGCGGTCCGCTTGATCTCGGCGTGCCCGACCAGCCGTCCGTCCCGACGCACGGCCCACACGTCGAAGAGGTTCTCGGCGTAGACCTTCGTAAAGACCCGTCCGAAGAGCGCCCGGTCCTCGTCCTCGGAGGTGGGACCGTCGCCCATCCACCGGGACACCCGGGTGTCCTGGAAGAGTGCGACGAATCCTTCCTCGTCCTCGGGGGTGTAAGGGTCGAGGAGCAGGCGTTCGGTACGCAGAACAGGCGTCATGATCGGCGACGCTACCCCCGCCACCCTGTGGGGTCACCGGATTTACCGGACCGGCGTCGACCACACTCGTGATCAATACGCTCAGGGAGATGGCAGGAGCAGCGCCACCCTGTTCAGGACAGGCTCTCGTGGGCCGGCCTGTCGGTTTCCGACATGCGGACGCGGTGACGGCCGGCCTGTCGGCGTGAACCCGTGCGAGGCGACGAACCGTTCGCCCTGCTCCCATCCGAGGGGAACCGTTGCTGTCACGTGCCTCGCTCCCCGAGCTGCGACCGAACGAAGCAGAGTGACGGCCAGTTCGGAGCCGAGCCCGGCACCCCGCAGGTCCGGATGCAGCAAGAAGAGTCCGACCGAGCATGTGTCCGGGGTCGGGTACCCAAGGACCGCCTCGACCAGTCCGGCGGCAGAGCCCGTCTCATCGGCTACGACGAGGATGTGCTTGTCGTCCCAGTCGGCGCCTTCGGGGAGGCTGTAGAAGAGGCTCTGTACGTCACCCGGCCCGGACGGCAGACCGGTCGCGGACTCGAAGTAGTCCTCACAGGCACAGAAGAGTGCGAGAAGGTCAGCCTCGTCGTTCGGCTCCGCATCGCGGATCGCGTAGTGCTTGCCGCCTGAAGTGATGGTCAGCGGTGTTTCGTCACTCATCTTCGGATCTCCGCCCAGGTTCCACCCGCATCGTGAAAATCAACGTAAGGGAGAGCAGCAGCAGTGTGCCGGCCACCGCCCACGGAGCACCTGACCAGGACCGCTCGGCCAATCTGATCAACTGGCCAGGCCACCCTCACCCACGGCGGTGGGGGCGATCTCCACACGGTCAAGGCGCGCTCCGGCGCTCCACGATCACCCTGACCTCGAAGACGTACACGAGCCTGCTCCCCGAGATCGACCGGGCAGCCGCCGAAACGGCAGCCCAGCTGGTGCCCCGCGCCCGCCCGTCCGCCTCATGACCGGAAAATGACGGGCCATCCGCTCACGCACGAGCCCGGATACGACTGAGCGCCCCACCCGGCGGAAGCTGGGTGGGGCGCTCAGCAGCAGGTCGGAGGGATGTCTCCCCGTCCCTGCGAGCGGTAGGCCATGTCGGACTCGAACCGACAACCAACGGATTAAAAGTCCGCTGCTCTGCCAATTGAGCTAATGGCCCTCCAGGTGCTCACCCCAGAGCATAGCCGGACCGCGCCGGTCAGCCGATCGGGTATCCGCCGACCGGCCTGTCGCCGCCGGTCCGGTGGCGTCGCGCAGGGCCTGTGACCGGCTTCCGAGGGGGTGTTACGGGTCATCAGTTCCCGGGAGTGCGGAAAGGGCCCGTACAACACCGGGGTGTCGTACGGGCCCTTCCTCAGGGGTTCAGCTCAGCTGCGATCAGCCGTTGCGCTTCCAGCGCGGCTTGTCGTCACGGCGGCCGCCGAAGCCGCCGGTGGAACCGGAGCCGGAGCCGGAGCCACCGGACGGACGGTGGTCGTCACGGCGGCCGTACGGACGGTCGCCGCCACCGGAGCGGAAGCCACCGGACGGACGGTCGTCACGACGGAAACCACCGGACGGACGGTCGCCACCGGAGCGGAAGCCACCCGACGGACGGTCGTCGCGGTTGAAGCCACCCGAGGAGCGGTCGTCACGGTTGAAGCCGCCGGAGGGACGGTCGTCGCGGCGGAAGCCACCACGGTCGCCACCACGGTCATCGCGGTTGAAGCCACCGGACGGACGGTCGTCACGACGGAAGCCACCACCGGACGGACGGTCACCACCGGAGCGGAAACCACCCGACGGACGGTCGTCGCGGCGGAAGCCACCACGGTCGCCACCACGGTCGTCACGGTTGAAGCCACCGGACGGACGGCCACCACGGTCGCCACCACGGTCGTCGCGGCGGAAGCCGCCACGGTCGCCACCGCGGTCGCCGCCACGGTTGTCGCGACGCTCGAAGTTGCCACGGTCGTCACGCTGGGCGCGCTGCTCCTCGCGGCGCTCCTGCGCGGCCAGCTCGGCAGCAGCGGCGGCGGCAGCGGCAGCGACCTCGGCCTCGGCGGCCTCGGCCACCTCGGCGACAGCGGCCTCCGGGTCCTCGCCACGCTCACGGGCGGAACGGGCGACGAGGCGGTCGGCCTCCTCGCGCAGTTCCACGGCGCGGCGCGACAGGCGCTCCAGCTGCTTGGTGAGCTCGGCGACCTCGCGCTCGGCCTGCTTGGCGGCGTTGTTCGCGGAGTCGGCCTGGACCTCGGTCAGCGAACGCGCACCGGTGATCTCGGCGACCTCCGGCTCGAAGGCGCCGGCGCCCTGGACGATGTGGCGCGAGGCGTCGACGCCCGCGTCCTCCATCAGGCGGAAGATCTGGCGACGCTGGTGCGGCAGCGCGAGGGAGACCACGACACCGGACTTGCCGGCGCGGGCGGTACGGCCCGAGCGGTGCAGGTAGTCCTTGTGGTCGCCGGCCGGGTCCACGTTCAGGACCAGGTCGATGCCGTCGACGTGGATACCGCGGGCGGCGACGTCGGTGGCGACGAGCGCGTTGACGTAGCCGTCCTTGAAGTCGGCGAGGACGCGGGTACGGGCACCCTGCGTCATGCCACCGTGCAGCGCGTCGGCCTTCACGCCGGCCTCGACGAGCTGCTCGGCGATGCGGTCGGCGCCCAGCTGGGTGCGGACGAAGATGATGGTGCGGCCCTTGCGGGCGGCGATGGCGGCCGTGACCGGCGCCTTGTCCTTCGGCTTCACGACGAGGACGTGGTGCGTCATGGTCGTGACGTTGCCCTGCGCGCTGTCGACCTCGTGCGTGACGGGGTTGGACAGGTAGCGCTTGACCAGGGTGCCGATCTCGTTCTCCATGGTGGCGGAGAAGAGCATGCGCTGGCCGCCGCCGGGGATCTGGTCGAGCAGCTCGGTGACCTCGGGCAGGAAGCCCAGGTCGGCCATCTGGTCGGCCTCGTCGAGGACGGCGATCTTGACGTTCTCCAGGGAGCACGCGCCACGGTTGATGATGTCGCGCAGACGGCCGGGGGTGGCGACGAGGACGTCGACACCGCGCTCCAGAGCGTAGATCTGGTTGCTCATGGAGGTACCGCCGCAGACGACCTTCATCTTCAGGCCGAGCACGTCGCCGTAGGGCTGGAGCGCGTCCGCGACCTGCATCGCGAGCTCACGGGTCGGCGTGAGGATGATCGCGCGGGGCTTCTTCTTCTCCGTGTGACCGCCGGCCAGCGAGGCCAGGGTCGGCAGACCGAAGGAGAGGGTCTTGCCGGAGCCGGTACGGCCACGGCCGAGGATGTCCTTGCCGGCCAGGGCGTCCGGGATGGTCGCGGCCTGGATCGGGAAGGGGGCGGTGACGCCGTTCTGCGCGAGCTTGCGCACGATGCCCTCGGGGAGACCGAGGTCGCCGAAGGTGATCGAGGGCTCGGCGTCCGCGTCCGCGTCGTCGAAGTCGGTGGTCGAGTCCTCGAAGGACTCGTCGGTGTTCACGTCGGCCTCAAGAGCCTCGATGATCTCGTCCGCCTCAGCGGCCTCGATCGCCTCGGTGACCACAAGGGCCTCGGCGTCGATGATCTCGTTGGTGTCGTTCTCGGGCATGACGGAACGGTCAGAACTGGAAATGGACATGCGAAATGCGAAACCTTCCGGAGTCTCGGCACGCGCCCAAACTCCGTGAATCGCAAATCGACCGCCTCAATGCGGTCAGCCACGGCTAGGGAGAGTACGCGCCACACGGCGCTCTTCGGATTCGGCGCCGGGCAATGGGATCAAACGATCTATAACCATACGCACCCTCCCCGGGGTCTGGCAAGTCGCTCCCCTCAAGAGGCCGCTGACCTGCGAAAACTCCCTGGGGATCGGCACCGGACCGAACCCGGTCGGGCCCGGCCGGTGCCCGCCGGGCCTAGAGCTCGGGGGCCGGCGCGGTGGTCGGCTCCGGCAGCGGACTCGGCGGCGCCGACGTGGGTTCCGTCACAGGGGGAGTGGTCGCCGGCGGCGCCGGGGTCGGGCCGGCCGTCTGCTGCCCGCCGGCCGAACCGCCCGGGCCGCCGGGTCCGCCCGAACCACCCGACCCGCCCGTGGTGGGTTCCTGCGGGCCCTGCCCGTCCGCCCCGCCG
>NZ_JBGBPT010000103.1:0-30115 GCF_041106355.1 Streptomyces sp. BF23-19
ACGACGGGGACGGGCCCCGCCCCGGGCACCACTTCGGGCGCCGTCCTTGCCGCGCGCCCGGCGGCGCGCCTGACGGCAGCTGCCGGCTCCGGCCTGGGAGGCCCTGTCGGCGCTGCTGACCCGGGTCGGCCGCGAGGGCGGGCCCGCCACCGCCACCGACCGGGCGGGCGGACACCACCTGGCCGCCTACGCCCTGGCCGGGCGGGCGGCACTGGGCACCGCGACCCCGGCCCGCGCGCCCGGCGACCACACCGTGGCCTCGGTGGCCGCCGTCCTGCTGACCCTGCTCACCGCCGAACGGCCCGCCGGGGCGGAGGCGGCGGCCCTGACCCGGCTGCTGCTCGACGGGGATCCGGCCGAAGCCCTGGCGGCCGGGCCCTGGTACGCCGTCCACGCCCGCGGGACCGGGGATCTGCAGGCCCTCGCGGCCGCGCTGGGCACCGTACTGCTGGACCCGCACGAAGGCGGCGTACGGCTGCTCACGGACCGCGAGCCCGCCGCGCAGCCCGGCTGGCGGCTCGGGGTGAGCGCCCCGGCCGCACCCTCCGGGCTGGCCACGGCCGACGCCCAGGCCGAGCGGGCCGTGCGACGGGCGGAGGCGGCCCGCACCCCGCTGGCCCACCACAGCGACCCCGGCTTCGCGGGCCTGGTCGACGAGGCCGAGGCCCGCGCCCACGCCGAGGCCCTGCTGGGGCCGCTCTCCCCCGCCCTGCGGGAGACCCTGCGCGGCTGGCTGGCCCACCACGGCAACTGGGACCGCACGGCCGCGGCCCTGGGCGTGCACCGCAACACCGTCCGCCAGCGGGTCGGCCGCACCGCCGAACTGCTGGACCGTGACCTGGACGACCCGGACGTGCGGATGGAGCTGTGGTTCGCGCTGCGGACCACCGATCGCGGCCCGGATCAGCCGGGGTAGTCGTCCGGCGGCCGGAAGGTGGCGAGCATCTCCAGGAAGCGGGCGGAGCCGGTGATCACGCTCGGCTCCTTGCTGCCGGGCGGCGAGGGATCGACCTCGATCGACTCGATCCCGTCCTCGCCGATCCACAGCAGCCGCGAGCTCAGGCGGTACTCCTGCGGGGCGTCCTCCCACATCTTCCGGACGAGCGGGCCGTAGGCGATGACGCAGGTGTGCAGGTCCGGCCCTTCCACCGCCCACAGCATCAGGTGCCCGTGGAAGGGGACCATCGCGAGGATGCCGAGCGGCGCCGGGCGGTCGATCAGGTCGGCGGCGTGCAGGAGGTGGGTGGAGGTCCATCCGCCGTCGGCCTCGACGTTCACCAGCGGGTTCGCGTCCTCGTTGTACTGGAGCGAGACGGGCGCGGCGTCGAGGTTGGTCATGGCCGCGGCCCAGACCTCGGAGCTGTCCACCTGCCAGGAGTCGAACTGCTCCGGCGGTACGGGTGCGGAGAGGGAGCCGCCCACCTGGATCACCACGACGGCCGCGAGCTCCTCGGTGAGGGCGACCGCCAGGGCGTGGCGCTCCGTCACCGAGTCGACGGTCACCAGCCTCGGCATGAGCAGGTTGCGGACCTCGGAGAAGCCGGCGCGTTCCAGTTCGCGGCGGCGCTCGGCGAGCCGCTGTTTCTGGTTCAGGAAGGAGACGGTGGCCGACCGCCAGTTCGTGTGCGGCAGCGCGCGGACCAGCTCGGCTATCTCCGCCAGGTCCAGCGGGGCGCCGGTCTGCCCCTCGGCGGCGAGCGAGAGGTGGCGGTGCTCCCCGAAGCGCATGGGCGGCCCGCTCGTGTTCCCGTCCAGGAAGACATCGTTCAGAAGGGCCTCGAAGGCGTGCCAGTCGGCGGGGCTGAACCAGGCGCACCACGGTGGTACCGGCGAGTGATCCGGCCCCCCGCCGGGTTCCCCGCCCTGTCCCCCGCCCACGCCCGAACCGGCCTTTTTCGCTCTCCGGAAAAGTGGCATGCCGGGCAGATTAGGGGAGGGCGAATCGGTACGTGAGCCCACGAACAAGGCATTCTTGAGCACATTCCGGCCACGGCGGCGCGGACGAACCCCTTCCGTCGAGGTCGCCTCGGGAGTGCCTCGGGGGGCGCCTCGGGGTCATGTCGGGATCGCCCGCGGGGCCGCCGTACGGGCCGCCCCGCGCGGGCGAGGGTGAGGCACCCCACCCTTTCTGCGGCGTCTCCACTCTGGACAGCTAGTTTGACTGGCCGGTAACTTATGCTGAGCAAGCGCTTAGGCATGGCGGCGGACCGCCGCGACCGAAGGGAGCCGGCTGTGCGCCGTACCGTTTTCAACGAGGACCACGAGGCATTCCGCGAGACCATCCGCGCCTTCATCGAGGCCGAGGTCGTCCCGGTCTACGACGAGTGGTTCGCAGCCGGTCAGGCGCCGCGCGACTTCTACTACAAGCTCGGCGAGCTGGGCGTCTTCGGCATCAACGTGCCGGAGGAGTTCGGCGGCGCGGGCCTGGACACCCACAAGTTCGAGGCCGTCCTCTACGAAGAGACCTCCCGCGCGGGCGTCAACTTCGGCGGCTCCGGCGTGCACGTGCTGCTCGCCCTCCCCTACATCAAGATGCTGGCCGACATCGAGCAGAAGAAGCGCTTCCTGCCGAGGTTCGTCTCCGGCGAGGAGATGTGGGCCCTCGCGATGACCGAGCCGGGCACCGGCTCCGACGTCGCGGGCATGAAGACCACCGCCAAGCTCTCCGAGGACGGCACGCACTACGTCCTCAACGGCTCCAAGACCTTCATCACCGGCGGCGTCCACGCCGACCGCGTGATCGTCTGCGCCCGCACCTCCGCCCCGAGCGCGGACGACCGCCGCTTCGGCATCTCCCTCTTCGCCGTGGACACCAAGTCCGAGGGCTACTCCATCGGCCGCAAGCTCGACAAGCTGGGCCTGAAGACCTCCGACACCGCCGAGCTGGCGTTCGTCGACGTGAAGGTCCCGGTCGAGGACCTGCTCGGCGAGGAGGGCAAGGGCTTCTACTACCTCGGCCACAACCTGGCCTCCGAGCGCTGGGGCATCGCCTTCGGCGCGTACGCCCAGGCCGCCGCGGCCGTCCGCTTCGCACAGCAGTACGTCACGGAGCGCACCGTCTTCGGCAAGCCCGTCGCGCACTTCCAGAACACCAAGTTCGAGCTGGCCGCCTGCCAGGCCGAGGTGGACGCCGCGCAGGCCGTCGCCGACCGCGCCCTGGAAGCCCTGGACGCCGGTGAGCTGACCCCGGCCGAGGCCGCCTCCGCGAAGCTGTTCTGCACCGAGGTCGCGCACCGCGTCATCGACCGCTGCCTCCAGCTGCACGGCGGTTACGGCTACATGAACGAGTACCCGATCGCCCGCCTGTACGCCGACAACCGCGTGAACCGGATCTACGGCGGCACCAGCGAGATCATGAAGTCCATCATCGCCAAGTCCATGGGGCTGTAAGGAATTCGGGCACTTACCCTTCCCCCATGAACGAGGCACTGACGACGCTCCTCGATCTGCTCGACCTGGAGCAGATCGAGGAGAACATCTTCCGCGGTACCAGCCGGCCTTCGCTGGTACCGCGTGTCTTCGGCGGCCAGGTCGCGGCCCAGGCCCTGGTCGCGGCCGGCCGGACCGTCCCCGCGGACCGCGTCGCGCACTCGCTGCATTCCTACTTCCTGCGCACCGGGGACACCTCCGCGCCCATCGTCTACTCGGTGGACCGGATCCGCGACGGGCGCTCCTTCACCACGCGCCGGGTCGTCGCCGTCCAGCACGGCCAGCCGATCTTCCACCTCTCCGCGTCGTTCCAGACGTACGAGGACGGCCTCGACCACCAGGTCGCCATGCCGTCCGCCCCGGACCCGGAGTCCCTGCCCACCGCGGCCGAATCGCTGCCCGCGTACCGCGAGATCTTCCGCGACCCCGGCACGGTGGAGCGGCTGATCGAGACGCGGGAGGCGGTGGACCTGCGCTACGCCACGACCCCGCCCTGGGGCAGCGTGGGCGAGCCGGTGGAGCCGCGCTCGCAGGTGTGGTTCCGTACGGCCGGCAAGCTCGACAGCGCCGATCCGCTGCTGCACACCTGCCTGGCCACCTACGTCTCCGACATGACCCTGCTGGACTCGGTGCTGCTCGCGCACGGCCGGGGCGGCTGGGCGGTGGGCGACGTGGTCGGCGCCTCGCTGGATCACGCGATGTGGTTCCACCGGCCCTTCCGCGCGGACGAGTGGCTGCTGTACGACCAGGAGTCGCCCTCGGCGGCCGCGGGCCGGGGCCTCGGCCAGGCCCGCATCTGGACGCAGGACGGCCGGCTGGCCGTGACGGTCATCCAGGAGGGTGTCGTACGCGTCCCGCGTGCGTGACGTCCGCCCGGCCGCTCAGTCCCACCAGAACCCCCAGTGGTTGCTGCCGGTGACCGCCTCGTCGGCGTAGGCGCGGATGCTGCCGGAGCCCTGCCAGATGTTGTCGGGCGAGAAGGCGAAGTGCTCCGCGGCGACGGGGAGCGCGTGGGCGGTCGTACGCGGCGGGGCCGCCACGGACACGTGGAGCTCGTCGACGCCGAGGGCGACGACGCGGGCGCCGAAGCGGTCCTCCCAGGAGCGCAGGACGGTGCTGATGAGAGCGGTGTCGTTCTCGAAGTTGGTCGGCCCGCACCAGCCCACGGCGGTGGGAACGTCCGCTCCACGGCCGGCGGGGACCAGGGCGAGCCGCGGGCTCGGCAGGAAACCGCTCGCGATCAGCGCGTCCGCGAGCTCGCAGGCCAGGGCGTCCGGATCGTCCGAGCCGTCCGAGCCCTTCGATCCCTCTGGCCCGTCCTCCGCGAGCCCGGGCCAGTCCCTGCCGAAGGGCGCGATGAGCTGCTCGCCGTCCTCCCCCTCCCCCTCCTCCGGATCGGGAACCACCCTGCTCCAGAACTCACGCAGCACCGGCTCGACGTGATGGTCGTCGGGGTCGGACATCCGATCGGGCGAGAACTCCCGGTCCTGCCACCACCGTTCGAGCCCGCGCCGCCCCTGGAACAGCACGGCCTGCAGCCCGGCGGCGGCGAGCGCCGGACTCCGGTGAGCGGCGAGCGCCCCGACCCCCACGGCCTCGTCGGACACCCACAGCAACGGCTCGACCCGCCGCCCCATCCCCCAACCCCGCCAACCGGGCCTGTCGATGACCGCACCGGGCGGCAACTCCAGCCCCAGTGAACGCCCTTGGGGATCCTCGGCCAGGACGGACAGCGGGGTTCGCACCTTCGAAGACTTCGCCATGGGGCCGACCGTAACCACGGCCACTGACAACCGGCGCCCCACAAGGTCGTGCGGAACGGAAGAGGGGGTGAGGTCCCCACGGGACCTCACCCCCTCAGAAATCGGCCCACGTCAGAGGGCGATGTCGTATCCGTTCCAGCCGGTCCCGACCAGGGTCCTGCCGGTGCTCAGGAAGTCGTAGAGCTCCCCGCTCCGGAGCACGCCGACGTGTTCCGGCGTGCCGTCACTGTTGAGGTCGGTGGGGTAAGGGGTCCAGGCGGGGCTTTTTCGTGTCCGTCGCGCTACGCGCCCAACAGGCCCGCCGCGTCCAGGATGTACGCCACCATCGGGTCGTAGAAGCGCGGGTCGCGGACGTGGTCGTCCAGGGGGATCGTCACCTGGACGGTGCCTTCCGCCTCGCCGATGAACAGCGCCGGGTCGTTGCAGTCCGCGTAGCCCACCGCGTCCAGGCCGCGCTGCGCCGCGCAGCCCGCCCAGCCGTGGTCCGCCACGACCAGGTCCGGCAGCGGGCGGCTCGAAGCCGCGAGGCCGTCCAGGATCGCGGCCATCGGCTCCGGCGAGTGGGTGTGCCACAGCGTCGCACCCCGCTCCAGGACCGCGACGTCGGCGAACTGCCACACCGAGCCCTCGTCTGCCACCAGGCCCCGGGGAATGACGACGATCTCGCAGCCCGCCGCCCGCAGGGCCGCCGCCGTGGCGCGGTGGACGTCCAGGAGGCCGCCCGGGTGGCCGGTCGCGAAGAGCACGCTCTGTCGGTCCGCCGCCGCCTTGCGCAGCCGCGCCGCCAGGCGGTCCAGGCCGGCCACGGTCAGCTCGGGGTCGATGGTGTCCTGGCCGAACCGGAACGCCGGGTCGTCCACGACCCCGCACCGCTCCGCCATCACCGCGAGCACGTCCTGCTCGTCCGTCCAGCGGTCGCCCAGTTCCAGGCCGAGCCAGTAGTGCCGGTCGCCGTTGGCGAGCTTGCGGTAGTGGCTGAGGTTGTTGTCGCGCGGCGTGGCGACCTGCCCCGCGATCCGCGTGCGGACCAGGTGGTCGATGAGTTCGGCGCGGGTGGGTACAGGCGTCTCTATCGGCTTCGGCATACGGGCCATTCTGCCGCCGCCGGACCGGAGACGGCGCGTCCATTCCGGTCGGCGGACGCCCCGGGTCATGCCGACAGCGCCCCGAACGCGCCGTGCGCGAGGCGCCGCAGCAGCGATTCCACCGCCTCGCGCCCCAAGGCCGCCAGGTGCGGGGTGGAGTTGAGCAGGCCGAAGACCGCGTGCACGGCGACCCGTACCTCCGCCTCGACGACCTCCGGGTGCAGTTCCCGTACGACCTCCACCCACAGCTCCACGTACTGGCGCTGCAGCTGTCGTACGAGCTTGCGGTCGGCGTCCCGGAGCCGGTCGAGCTCCCGGTCGTGGAGGGTGATCAGCGCCCGGTCGTCGAGCGCGAAGTCGATGTGGCCGTCGATGAGGGAGGACAGCACCCGGGCCGGGTCGCCCGCCGCCTGGGCCACGCGGTGCCGGCCGCCGGTCAGCAGCCGCTCGCTGATGCCGACGAGCAGTTCGGCGAGCATGGCGTCCTTGCCCGCGAAGTGCCGGTACAGGCCGGGGCCGCTGATGCCCACCGCGGCCCCTATCTCGTCGACGCCCACGCCGTGGAATCCACGCGCGGCGAAGAGGCGAGCGGCCTCACTGAGGATCTGCTCGCGACGGGTCGGGGCGGCCGCTCTGGTGCTCATGGGAAACCATTCTAGACAGGGCCGTTAGCGGTCGTTAACCTGAGTCCCACAAGCGTTAACGCTCATTAACCGCGTGGAACGAGCAAGGGAGCTCGACCGATGCAGCAGGCACCAGTGCTGACGAGCGCCGCGGACCCGGCGTCCGAGGCCTGGCGGGCCAACGAGGCCGCCCACCGCGAGCTGACCGAGGGCCTGCGGGCCCGGCTCGACGCGGCCCGGCTCGGCGGCGGCGAGAAGGCCCGCGCCCGCCACACCGCCCGCGGGAAGCTCCTCCCGCGCGAGCGCGTGGACACCCTCCTCGACCCCGGATCCCCCTTCCTGGAGCTGGCCCCGCTGGCCGCCGAGGGCATGTACGGGGGCGCGGCCCCCGCCGCCGGGGTCATCGCGGGCATCGGCCGGGTCAGCGGCCGCGAGTGCGTGATCGTCGCGAACGACGCCACCGTCAAGGGCGGCACGTACTACCCGATGACCGTCAAGAAGCACCTGCGCGCCCAGGAGGTGGCGCTGGAGAACCGTCTCCCCTGCCTCTACCTGGTCGACTCGGGCGGTGCCTTCCTCCCCATGCAGGACGAGGTCTTCCCCGACCGGGAGCACTTCGGCCGCATCTTCTACAACCAGGCCCGCATGTCGGGGGCCGGCATCCCGCAGATCGCCGCCGTCCTCGGCTCCTGCACCGCGGGCGGGGCGTACGTGCCGGCCATGAGCGACGAGGCCGTCATCGTCCGCAACCAGGGCACGATCTTCCTCGGCGGCCCGCCGCTGGTGAAGGCCGCCACCGGTGAGGTGGTCACGGCCGAGGAGCTCGGCGGCGGCGAGGTCCACTCCCGAATCTCCGGCGTGACCGACCACCTCGCGGAGGACGACGCGCACGCGCTGCGGATCGTACGGAACATCGTGGCGACCCTGCCCGAGCGCGGGGCCCTGCCCTGGTCGGTCGAGGCGCCGGAAGAGCCCAAGGTGGACCCGTACGGGCTGTACGGCGCGGTCCCCGTCGACTCGCGCACCCCGTACGACGCCCGCGAGATCATCGCGCGGATCGTGGACGGCTCCCGCTTCCAGGAGTTCAAGTCCGAGTTCGGCCAGACGCTGGTCACCGGCTTCGCCCGGATCCACGGACACCCGGTCGGGATCATCGCGAACAACGGCATCCTGTTCGCCGAGTCCGCGCAGAAGGGCGCGCACTTCATCGAGCTGTGCGACCAGCGCGGCATTCCGCTCCTCTTCCTCCAGAACATCTCCGGCTTCATGGTCGGCAAGGACTACGAGGCCGGCGGCATCGCCAAGCACGGCGCCAAGATGGTGACGGCGGTGGCCTGCACCCGGGTGCCGAAGCTGACCGTGGTCGTCGGCGGCTCGTACGGCGCCGGCAACTACTCGATGTGCGGTCGGGCGTACTCGCCCCGCTTCCTGTGGATGTGGCCCAACGCCAAGATCTCGGTCATGGGCGGGGAGCAGGCGGCCTCGGTGCTCGCCACGGTCAAGCGCGACCAGATCGAGGGCGCGGGCCAGGAGTGGCCCGCCGAGGACGAGGAGGCCTTCAAGGCCCCGGTCCGCGCGCAGTACGAGGAGCAGGGCAACGCCTACTACGCCACCGCGCGGCTGTGGGACGACGGGGTCATCGACCCGATGGAAACCCGGCAGGTGCTGGGACTGGCCCTGACCGCGTGCGCGAACGCCCCGCTGGGCGACTCGGGCTTCGGCATCTTCCGTATGTGACGTGAGGACCTCACTGATGTTCAGCACTGTTCTGGTGGCGAACCGGGGCGAGATCGCGGTCCGGGTCATCCGTACCCTGCGGCAGCTCGGCATCCGCTCCGTGGCCGTCTTCAGCGACGCCGACGCGGACGCCCGCCATGTCCGGGAGGCCGACACGGCCGTCCGTATCGGCCCGGCCGCGGCCGCCGAGAGCTACCTGTCGGTGGAGCGGCTGCTGGATGCCGCCCGGCGCACCGGCGCCGAGGCCGTCCACCCCGGCTACGGCTTCCTCGCCGAGAACGCGGCCTTCGCGCAGGCCTGCGCCGACGCCGGCCTCGCCTTCATCGGGCCGCCGGCGAGCGCCATCAACCTGATGGGCGACAAGATCCGCGCCAAGGAGACCGTGAAGGCGGCGGGCGTGCCCGTCGTACCGGGCTCCTCGGGCAGCGGCCTGACCGACGCCGACCTGGTCTCCGCCTCGATGGAGATCGGTATGCCGGTGCTGCTCAAGCCCTCGGCGGGCGGCGGCGGCAAGGGCATGCGGCTGGTGCGCGACGAGGCGGCGCTGGCCGAGGAGATCGCGGCGGCCCGCCGCGAGGCGCGGTCCTCCTTCGGCGACGACACCCTGCTGGTCGAGCGGTGGGTGGACCGGCCGCGGCACATCGAGATCCAGGTGCTGGCGGACGCCCACGGGAACGTGGTGCACCTGGGCGAGCGCGAGTGCTCGCTGCAGCGCCGGCACCAGAAGGTGATCGAGGAGGCCCCGTCGGTCCTGCTCGACGAGAAGATCCGGGCGGCGATGGGCGCGGCGGCGGTCGACGCGGCCCGCTCCTGCGGGTACGTCGGCGCGGGCACGGTGGAGTTCATCGTCCCGGGCGGCGACCCCTCCTCCTATTACTTCATGGAGATGAACACCCGCCTCCAGGTCGAGCACCCGGTGACGGAGCTGATCACCGGGCTGGACCTGGTGGAGCAGCAGCTGCGCGTCGCGGCGGGCGCGCCTCTCGGCTTCGACCAGTCCGAGGTGACGCTGACCGGGCACGCCATCGAGGCCCGCGTCTGCGCGGAGGATCCGGCGCGCGGGTTCCTGCCGTCGGGCGGCACGGTGCTGGCCCTGTCCGAGCCCTCGGGCGGTGCGGTACGCACGGACTCCGGCCTGACGGCGGGCGTCCCGGTGGGCTCCACCTACGACCCGATGCTGTCGAAGGTCATCGTCCACGGCCCGGACCGCGCGACCGCGCTGCGGATGCTGCGGGCGGCGCTGGCCGACACCGTGATCCTGGGTGTGCAGACCAATGCGGGCTTCCTGCGGAGGCTGCTGGCCCACCCTGACGTCGTCTCCGGCGACCTGGACACCGGGCTGGTGGAGCGGGACCTCCCGTCCCTCCTGCCGGAGGGCGTCCCGGACGAGGTGTACGCGGCTGCGGCCCTGCTGGCGCAGGGTCCCCGGGCTCTGCCCGGACCCGCGCCTCGAACGCCGGACGGGCCGGATCAGTGGATCGACCCCTTCGACGCCGCCGACGGCTGGCGCTTGGGCGGCACGCCCGCCTGGACGGTGCACCACTTCCGCCTCCCCGGTCAGGACCCCGTAGAAATCCGCACCCGCCCTCTGGGCTCTGACCACGAGCTGCTGATCGACGAGGCCGGGGCCGGTTCAGCCTCGCCGGCGCTTGAGGCGCGGGGTCCGGGGCAGAGCCCCGGCGCACCGGCGCGAGCCCGGATCCTCAGCCGTACCCCGGACACCGTCACCATCGAACTCGACGGCGTCACGCACCGCTTCAGCCACGCCGCCTCCCCGGAGGGGACCTGGCTCGGGCGCGACGCCGACTCCTGGCACGTCCAGACGTACGACCCCGTCGTGGCCAACCTGAGCGGGGCCGGACACGGCGGCGCCGACACCCTCGCCGCCCCCATGCCCGGCACCGTCACCGTGGTCAAGGTGGCCGTCGGCGACAAGGTCGCGGCCGGGCAGAGTCTGCTCGTCGTCGAGGCCATGAAGATGGAGCACGTCATCTCCGCCCCGCACGCCGGCACCGTCACCGAGCTGGACGTGACCCCCGGCAGCACGGTCGCCATGGACCAGATCCTGGCGGTCGTCACCCCGGACGAAGAGTCGGAGGAGGCCGCGTGAACAGGCTGCCCATGAACGTCCCGGCCGCCGGTCTCCCGGCCCGCGTCCGTATCCACGAGGTCGGCGCCCGCGACGGGCTGCAGAACGAGAAGGGCGCCGTCCCCACGGCCGTCAAGGCGGTGTTCATCCACCGCCTGGCCGCCGCCGGGCTGACGACCATCGAGGCCACCAGCTTCGTGCACCCCAAGTGGGTGCCCCAACTGGCGGACGCGGAGGAGCTGTTCCCGCAGATCGCCGACGTCGACGCCCACCTGCCCGTCCTCGTCCCGAACGAGCGCGGCCTCGACCGCGCGCTCGCCCTCGGGGCCACGCGCATCGCGGTCTTCGGCTCGGCCACCGAGACCTTCGCCTCCCGCAACCTCAACCGCACCGTCGCCGAGTCCCTCGCCATGTTCGAGCCCGTCGTGGCCCGCGCCAAGGAGGGGCGGGCGCATGTGCGCGGCTATCTCTCGATGTGCTTCGGCGACCCCTGGGAGGGCGCGGTCCCGGTCCACCAGGTCGTCTCCGTCGCCAAGGCCCTGCTGGACCTCGGCTGTGACGAGCTGAGCCTCGGCGACACGATCGGCGTGGCCACCCCGGGCCATGTCCAGGCCCTGCTCGCCGCGCTGAACGAGGCCGGGGTCACGACCGACCGGATCGGCGTGCACTTCCACGACACCTACGGCCAGGCCCTGTCCAACACCCTCGCCGCGCTCCAGCACGGCGTGACCACCGTCGACGCGTCCGCGGGCGGCCTCGGCGGATGCCCGTACGCGAAGAGCGCCACCGGCAACCTCGCGACCGAGGACCTGGTGTGGATGCTCGACGGCCTCGGCATCGAAACCGGGGTCGACCTGGCCGCCCTCACCGCCACGAGCGTGTGGATGGCCGAACAGCTGGGACGCCCCAGCCCCTCCCGTACCGTCCGCGCCCTCTCCCACAAGGAGTAGTCACACCATGTCCCTCGACCACCGGCTCACACCTGAGCACGAGGAACTCCGCCGCACCGTGGAGGCGTTCGCGCACGACGTCGTCGCCCCGAAGATCGGCGACCTGTACGAGCGGCACGAGTTCCCGTACGAGATCGTCGCCGAGATGGGCCGCATGGGCCTGTTCGGCCTGCCCTTCCCGGAGGAGTACGGCGGCATGGGCGGGGACTACCTCGCCCTCGGCATCGCCTTGGAGGAGCTGGCCCGCGTCGACTCCTCGGTCGCCATCACCCTGGAGGCCGGGGTCTCCCTCGGCGCCATGCCGATCTACCTCTTCGGTTCCGAGGAGCAGAAGAGCGAGTGGCTGCCGAAGATGTGCTCCGGCGAGATCCTCGGCGCCTTCGGCCTGACGGAGCCCGGTGCGGGCTCCGACGCGGGCGGTACCCGCACCACCGCCGTCAAGGACGGCGACGAGTGGGTCATCAACGGCTCGAAGTGCTTCATCACCAACTCCGGCACGGACATCACCGGTCTGGTCACCGTCACGGCCGTGACGGGCCGCAAGGCGGACGGCCGCCCGGAGATCTCCTCGATCATCGTCCCGTCCGGTACCCCGGGCTTCACGGTGGCCGCCCCGTACTCCAAGGTGGGCTGGAACTCCTCGGACACCCGTGAGCTGTCCTTCGACGGCGTACGGGTCCCCCTGGCCAACCTGGTGGGCCAGGAGGGCCGCGGCTACGCGCAGTTCCTGCGGATCCTCGACGAGGGCCGGATCGCCATCTCCGCGCTCGCGACGGGTCTCGCGCAGGGCTGTGTGGACGAGTCGGTGAAGTACGCCAAGGAGCGGCACGCCTTCGGCAAGGCGATCGGCGACAACCAGGCCATCCAGTTCAAGCTGGCCGACATGGAGATGCGCGCCCACATGGCCCGCATCGGCTGGCGTGACGCGGCCTCCCGCCTCGTGGCCGGGGAGCCGTTCAAGAAGGAGGCGGCGATCGCGAAGCTGTACTCCTCGACGGTCGCCGTCGACAACGCCCGCGAGGCCACCCAGATCCACGGCGGCTACGGCTTCATGAACGAGTACCCGGTGGCCCGCATGTGGCGGGACTCCAAGATCCTGGAGATCGGCGAGGGCACGAGCGAGGTGCAGCGCATGCTGATCGCGCGCGAGCTGGGCTTCGCCGGCTGAGGCACCCGATGACGACGTCCGGCGTGGGCCCCGTGCCCGCGCCGGACTTCGGCATGCAGGCGGGCGGTCACAGAAGGGCCATGAGCGCGAACGTGGGAACCAGGGTCACCAGGGCGCACACCGGCCAGTAGACCTGGGCCGCCGCCGTGTTCCATCGCCGTACGAAGTGGTTGGCGAGCCACCACAGCAGCGCGGACGCAGTCACGATCGGGACCAGGATCACCAGCATCGTGCCGTCGTTCTCCGTGGGTTCCGAAACGGTCCAGCCGAGTTCGGCGAGCGGCCCGTTGACGGCGATGTACCAAAGGAGCCAGACCGGCACCACAGCCGGCACTCCCATCAGCAGGTTCACTCCTGCGGCGATCCACCATTGCCTTCGCATGCGCCCAGTATTCACACGCGTGATCGGCGTCCCTCGGTGCGGAACGGCCGACGCGATCCGGGCGAACGCCCGGCTCACCGGCGGGTGATGGGGATTGCGGCCGGTCGGCGCGGACTTCGATGAGGGTGATCCACCTCACGAACGGATCCTCCCCCACCACTGGACATCTCATTAGGTTAGGCTAACCTTCTCACCGAACGGCCCAGCCGCCGCCCCTGCACGCACGAAAGCGGACATCGACATGCCCAAGTCCCGAACCTCCTCCTTCACCCGTCGCGGTTTCATCGCGGCCGGTGGCGCCCTCGGCCTCGTCGCCGTCCTCGCCGCGTGCGGTGGCACCGACTCGGCGAAGGGTGACGGCGGCAAGGACAACGGCGCCGCGACCTCCGGCTCCTGGACCTTCAAGGACGACCTCGGCAACGACGTCACCACCAAGTCCAAGCCGAAGAACATCGTCGCCTTCACCGGCACCGCCGCCGCGCTCTACGACTACGGCGTCCCGGTCAAGGGCGTGTTCGGTCCGACCAAGACCGCCGACGGCAAGCCCGACGTCCAGGCCGGTTCGATGGACATCTCCAAGGTCGAGATCCTCGGCAACGTCTACGACGAGTTCAACGTCGAGAAGTACGCGGCCCTCCAGCCCGACCTGATGGTCACCAACAGCTGGGACGGCACCTACTGGTACGTGCCGGAGGCCTCGAAGGACAAGATCCTCGCGCTCGCCCCGCACGCCGCCATCAAGGTGGGCGGCGACGTCACCCTCGACAAGGCGCTGGAGCGCACCGCGGACCTCGCCAAGTCCCTCGGCGCGGACCTGAACTCCAAGAAGACCGTGGACGCCAAGGCCCGCTTCGAGGCCGCCGCCGCGAAGGTGCGCGAGGCCACCAAGGCCAACCCGGGCGTCAAGGTGCTCGTGGGCTCCGGCGCGGACGCCCTGTTCTACGCGTCCACCCCGGACACCTCGGCCGACCTGAAGTACTTCAAGCAGCTCGGCGTCGAGTTCGTCACCCCCGAGAAGCTGGACGAGGGCGGCTTCTTCGAGAGCCTCAGCTGGGAGAACGCCGGCAAGTACAAGGCGGACGTCGTCCTGCTCGACAACCGCACCGGCACCCTGCAGCCGGAGCAGCTGAAGGCCAAGCCGACCTGGAACGAGCTGCCCGCCGTCAAGGCCGGTCAGGTCATCCCCCGCGTGACCGAGCCGATCTTCTCGTACGACAAGTGCGCGCAGATCCTGGAAGACCTCGCGAAGTCCATCCAGAACGCCAAGAAGGTCAGCTGACCCTCGGCGCCCGGTGACCCCGGGCGCCAGGCAGGCCGTACCGACTCCCAGGGGGGACCTCTCCGCATGACCGCCACCGCATCCGACGCCCCGGCCGTCGCACACTTCCGGTTCTTCGCGCTCGAAGTGCTCCGCACGCGCCGTCTGGGCCACTCGTTCCTGCGGGTCACGTTCGGCGGGGAGTCCCTCGCGGGCTTCCGCTCGGGCGGATTCGACCAGAGCCTGTCGCTCTTCCTGCCCGCGGCCGACCAGGAGCACACGGTGCTCCCGTCCACGGACGAGGACACCTGGTTCGCCGCCTGGCGCGGGATGCCGGACGAGGAGCGGCCGGTGATGCGCTCCTACACGGTGCGCGAGCAGCGCCGTACGCCCGAGGGGGCGGACGAGGTCGACATCGACTTCGTCCTGCACGGGGACGCGAGCCCCGCGTCCCGTTGGGCGGGGCGGGCGGTGACCGGCCGCCGGATCCTGGCGATCGGACCGGCCGTCGCGGAGAACAAGTCCGTACGCTTCCAGCCGCCGGCCGACACCGACGCGATCTGGATGTACGCGGACGAGACCGCCCTGCCGGCCGCGGCCGCGATCCTGGACCGGCTGCCCGCCGGGACCCGGGTCAAGGCCTGGTTCGAGATCCCGCACGAGGACGACCGGCTCGACCTCGCGGCGCTCACCGACGCGGACATCACCTGGATCGTGCGCGAGAGCCACGGCCGGGAGCGGACGGAGCAGGTGCTGAGCGCGCTGCGCTCGGCCGAACCGGGTGCGACCGACGCCCCGTACGTCTGGCTGGCGGGCGAGTCGGGCACGATCCGCGCGGTGCGCCGGCACTTCGTGCAGGAACGATCCGTCGACCGTCGCGCCGTACGTTTCACCGGCTACTGGCGGCTCGGCGCGAGCGAGGAACAGCTCCTCGCCGAGGCGTACGCGGGCAAGGCTCCCAGCGAGGACCCGACGTCCGAGCTGTAGTCAGTTCCCCCACCCCATAGAGCAGTTGCCGCAGGCCCTGGCTTTTCAGCCAGGGCCTGTCTGCATTTGGCGAAATACTAAGGTTAGGCTAACCTAATTCACACACGCCACACACACCCCACCCCTTCTCCACCCCCTGCCCGGAGGAAAGTTGATGCGCTCGCATCTGCTGAACGAGACGACCGCGGACCTCTACCGGCGCTCCGTCACCGAGGGCGTCGAGCGCGTCGCCGCCAAACTCGCGACGACGCAGCGACCCCACACCGGTATATCCGTCGACGAACTCGCCCCGGTCATCAACGGGATCGACCTGGACAAGCCGCTCGCCGACGCGGCCGCCGTCCTGGACGAGCTGGAGGACGTCTACCTGCGCGACGCGGTGTACTTCCACCACCCGCGCTACCTGGGCCACCTCAACTGCCCGGTCGTCATCCCCGCCGTGCTCGGCGAGGCGATCCTCTCCGCGGTCAACTCCTCGCTCGACACCTGGGACCAGTCCATCGGCGGCACGCTCATCGAGCGCCGCCTCATCGACTGGACCACCGAGCGCATCGGCCTCGGCCCGGCCGCGGACGGCATCTTCACCTCCGGCGGCAGCCAGTCCAACTTCCACGCCCTGCTCCTCGCCCGGGACGAGGCCTGCCGCCTCGTCATGAAGAAGGCCCTCGACGAGGGACGCGAGCTCACCAAGGCCGAACTCCTGCCGAAGCTGCGCATCTTCACCTCCGAGGCCAGCCACTTCAGCGTCCAGAAGTCGGCCGCGATGCTCGGACTCGGCTACGAGGCCGTCATCTCCGTCCCGGTCGACCGCAACCGCCGGATGGACACCGCGGTGCTCGCCCTGGAACTGGAGGAGTGCGCCTCCGAGGACCTCTTCCCGATGGCCGTCGTCGCCACCGCCGGCACCACCGACTTCGGGTCCATCGACCCGCTCCCCGAGATCGCCCGCCTCGCCGACGAGCACTCCGCGTGGATGCACGTGGACGCCGCCTACGGCTGCGGACTGCTGGCCTCCCCGACCCGCCGTCACCTCCTCGACGGCATCGAGCGCGCCGACTCGGTCACCGTCGACTACCACAAGTCGTTCTTCCAGCCGGTCAGCTCCAGCGCCATGCTGGTGCGCGACCGCGACACCCTCAAGCACGCCACGTACCACGCGGACTACCTCAACCCGCGCCGCATGGCCGAGGAGCGCATCCCCAACCAGGTCGACAAGTCCATCCAGACCACGCGCCGGTTCGACGCGCTCAAGCTCTGGGTGACCCTGCGCGTCATGGGCGCCGACGGCATCGGCTCGCTCTTCGACGAGGTCATCGACCTGGCCGCGGCCGGGTGGGACGTCATCGACGCCGACCCGCGCTTCGAGGTCGTCGTCAAGCCGCAGATCTCCACCCTGGTCTTCCGCTTCGTCCCCGAGGGCGGCGACGTCCGCGCCGACCTGGTCGACGAGGCCAACCTGCACGCCCGCAAGGCCCTGTTCGCCTCCGGCGAGGCCGTCGTGGCCGGCACCAAGGTGGACGGGAAGCAGTACCTGAAGTTCACCCTCCTCAACCCGCAGACCACGACGGCCGACATCGCGGCCGTCCTCGACCTTCTCGCCGCACATGCCGAGCAGTTCCTGGGAGAATCCCTTGCCCTCCACCGCTGAGACCCACGACTTCATCGGCATCGGCGTCGGTCCGTTCAACCTCGGACTCGCCTGCCTGACCGCCCCGCTCGACGAGATCGACGGTCTCTTCATCGAGTCGAAGCCGCACTTCGAGTGGCACGCCGGCATGTTCCTGGACGGCGCCCACCTCCAGACGCCCTTCATGTCGGACCTGGTCACGCTCGCCGACCCGACCTCGCCCTTCTCCTTCCTGAACTACCTGAAGGACAAGGACCGGCTGTACTCCTTCTACATCCGGGAGAACTTCTACCCGCTGCGGGCCGAGTACAACGACTACTGCCGCTGGGCCGCCGACCGCCTCGACAACGTCCGGTGGTCCACCTCGGTCACCGAGGTCACCTACGACGAGCAGGCCGGCCTGTACGAGGTCCACACCGACAAGGGCGAGACCCACCGGGCCCCCCGCCTGGTCCTGGGCACCGGCACCCCGCCGCACGTCCCGCAGTCCTGCGAGGGCCTGGGGGGCGACTTCCTGCACAACTCCGCCTACATGCAGAACAAGGCGGAGCTGCAGAAGAAGAAGTCGATCACCCTCATCGGCTCCGGCCAGAGCGCGGCCGAGATCTACTACGACCTCCTCGCCGAGATCGACGTCCACGGCTACCAGCTCAACTGGGTGACCCGCTCGCCGCGGTTCTTCCCGCTGGAGTACACGAAGCTGACCCTGGAGATGACCTCCCCCGAGTACGTGGACTACTTCCACGCGCTCCCCGAGGACACCCGGTACCGGCTGGAGACCCAGCAGAAGAACCTCTTCAAGGGCATCGACGGCGACCTGATCAACGCCATCTTCGACCTGCTCTACCAGAAGAAGATCAGCATGCCGGGCGCGGTCCCGACCACCCTGCTGACCAACACCTCCCTGAACAGCACCGCGTACGACACCACCACGGGCACGTACACGCTGGGGCTGCGCCAGGAGGAGCAGGAGCGGGACTTCTCCCTCACCTCCGAGGGCCTGGTACTGGCCACCGGCTACAAGTACGCCTTCCCGGAATTCCTGAACCCGGTGCGGGGTCGCCTGAACTTCGACGGGCACGGCCGTCTCGACGCCGCCCGCAACTACAGCATCGACACCACGGGCCGCGGGGTCTACCTGCAGAACGGCACCACCCACAACCACTCCCTCACCTCGCCCGACCTGGGCATGGCGGCGTACCGGAACGCGTACATCGTCGGTGAGCTCCTCGGCCGCGAGCACTACAAGGTCGAGAAGTCCATCGCGTTCCAGCAGTTCGCCGCCCCGGAAGGCACCCTCTGATGAGCACCACCGAACTCCTCTTCTCCCGCACCGACAAAGAACTCGGTTCCTTCGCCGTGCGCCCCCTGGACCCCTTCGCCGACGCGGAGCTGCTCCACGGCTGGGTCACCCACCCGAAGGCCTCGTTCTGGATGATGCAGGACGCGTCCCTGCCGGACGTCGAGCGCGAGTACATGAGGATCGCCGCGCACGAGCACCACCAGGCCTTCATCGGCCTGCACGAGGGCCGCCCCGCCTTCCTCATGGAGACCTACGACCCGTCCGAGCTGGAGCTGGTCGGCCTCTACGACGCCCGGCCGGGCGATGTCGGCATGCACTTCCTCGTCGCCCCGAGCGACACCCCGCTGCACGGCTTCACCCGTGCCGTCATCACCACGGTCATGGCCGCGATCTTCGCCGACCCGACCACCGAGCGCGTCGTCGTCGAACCGGACGTCGCCAACACCGCCGTGCACGCCCTCAACGAGGCCGTCGGCTTCGTACCGGAGCGCCAGGTCACCAAGCCGGAGAAGGAAGCCCTGCTGAGCTTCTGCACCCGCGCGCAGTTCGAGGCCGCCACGGCCGCCCTGGGGGTCTCCATATGAGCCTCGCCGACGCCGTCGCCCACCTCTCCCCCGAGCTGTGGGCCCGCGCCAACCGCGCCCTCGTCCGCAAGGGCCTCGCGGAGTTCTCCCACGAGCGCCTGCTGACCCCCGAGTCCCTCGGGGACTCCTGGTACTCGGTCCGCAGCGACGACTCCACCGTGGAGTACCGCTTCAAGGCCGTCCTGCACGCCCTCGACCACTGGTCGGTCGACGAGGCCTCCATCACCCGCCACCGGGGCGGCGCCGAGCTGGAGCTGGACGCCCTCGACTTCCACATCGAGCTGCGCGAAGCCCTGGGCCTGAGCCCCGAGGTGCTGCCCGTCTACCTGGAGGAGATCTCCTCCACCCTGGCCGGCACCGGCTACAAGTACACGAAGCCGCAGGTCTCCTCCGACGTCCTCGCGAAGTCCTCCTTCCAGGACATCGAGACGGGCATGACCGAGGGCCACCCCTGCTTCGTCGCGAACAACGGCCGGCTGGGCTTCGGCGTGCACGAGTACCTCTCGTACGCCCCGGAGACCGCCAGCCCCGTCCACCTGGTGTGGGCGGCCGCCCGCAAGGACGTCTCCACCTTCACGGCGGGCGCGGGCCTGGACCACGACTCCTTCATGCGCGAGGAGCTCGGCGACGAGACCATCGGCGTCTTCGCCGAGCGGATGACCGCGCTGGGCCTGGACCTGGCCGACTTCCACCTCTTCCCGATCCACCCCTGGCAGTGGTGGAACAAGACCACGGTCACCTTCGCGGCCGAGATCGCGAACAACCGCCTGGTGCTGCTGGGCGAGGGCCCGGACGCGTACCTCGCGCAGCAGTCGATCCGCACGTTCTTCAACCGGAGCGCGCCGCGCAAGCACTACGTCAAGACCGCCATCTCGGTCCTGAACATGGGCTTCATGCGCGGCCTGTCGGCCGCGTACATGGAGGCCACCCCGGCCATCAACGACTGGCTGCACCAGCTGATCGAGGGCGACGAGGTCCTGAAGTCGGTGGACTTCTCGATCATCCGCGAGCGCGCTGCGATCGGCTACCACCACCGCCAGTACGAGCGCGCCACCGACCGGTACTCCCCGTACCGCAAGATGCTGGCCGCGCTGTGGCGCGAGTCCCCCGTCAACCGGATCGAGGGCGACGAGCGCCTCGCCACGATGGCCTCGCTCCTGCACGTGGACGCCGAGGGCAAGTCCTTCGTCGGCGCGCTGATCGCGGAGTCGGGTCTGGCGCCGGCCGAGTGGCTGCGCCACTACCTGCGCGCCTACCTGGTGCCGCTGCTGCACTGCTTCTACCAGTACGACCTCGCGTACATGCCGCACGGCGAGAACACCATCCTCGTCATCGAGGGCGGCCTGGTGAAGCGGGCGATCTTCAAGGACATCGCCGAGGAGATCGTCATCATGGACGCGGACGCGGTGCTGCCGCCCGCGGTCGAGCGGGTCCGGGCGGACATCCCCGAGGACATGAAGCTCCTGTCGATCTTCACGGACGTCTTCGACTGCTTCTTCCGCTTCCTCGGCGCGATCCTCGTGGACGAGGGCATCTGCGAGGAGGACACCTTCTGGCAGGCCGTCGCGGACTGCGGCCACGAGTACCAGGAGTCGATGCCGCAGCTCGCGGAGCGCTTCGAGCGGTACGACCTGTTCGCGCCGGAGTTCCAGCTGTCCTGCCTGAACCGCCTCCAGCTGCGCAACAACAAGCAGATGGTCGACCTCGCCGACCCGGCGGCGGCCCTCCAGCTGATCGGCAACCTCCAGAACCCCGTCGCGGCCTTCGCCCGGCGGTGACACACGGGGCGGGGGAGGCATCGATACGGTCCCTCGATGCCTCCCCCTCCCCACCCCGAGATCCCGACGGCGTGACCGCGAAGCACAATGGCCCTCTTCGCGGTCACGCTTTCGTGTGTCCGCTCCCGTGGCCGGAGCCCGCGGCCCGAATCCGTCTGGGAGCCCGTATGCCGTTCCGGATCCGCCCTGGCCGGGCGCCCGCCCTGCTCCTGTCGGCCGTGCTCGTGGCCGGAGGGCTGTCCGGCTGTTCCTTCCTGACGCCGTTCAAGACCTGCGAGGGGACCGAGGCGCGGATGAAGGAGCTGGAGTCGCTGCCCCTGCTCGACTCGCGGCCGCCCGGCGCGAACGCCCCCCGCACCTTCGACGGCGTCTCCTCCGAGTGCGCGGACGACAGCGGCGACGCCTGGCTGTCCGCCGGGCGCACCTACCTGTACCCCGGCACCCGCCAGGAGGTCCTGGACCACTACCGCAAGGCCGCCGAGGCCGACGGCTGGCGGTTCGAGCCCGAACCCGCGCACGGACAGGAAACGTGGGGATCGTGCTTCACGAAGGGCGAGGACGGGCAGGCCAAGGTGTTCGCCCTCTCCTTCCCGCCCGCGCACTTCTTCACCGAGTTCTACGGTCCCGAGGCCGGCGCGGAGTTCGCCCCGGGGTCCGGATTCGAGATATCGGTGGGCTCGGAGGCCGACGGGGCCACGACCTCCTGCCGGCCCTGACCCCGTCCCCCACCGGTCACTGCCAGGGGACGTCAGGCGCCCGGAAGAAGCCGATGCCCTGCGCGTCCAGCCGGGGTGCCTGGGCGGCCAGCCGGCGGCTGTAGGAGGTCCAGTCGAGCGCGGCCGCCGGCGACCAGCCCAGTTCGGCCAGGCCCAGCACCCGCGGGAAGGCCATCTGCTCCCAGTCGCCGCGCGTCGCGACGTTCTCCGTCCACAGCGGGGCCTCCACGCCCAGCACCGCCGACTCCGGGACCCCGGCCAGGTACGCCCCCGGGTCCCAGGAGTAGGCGCGCCGCACCGGGACGTACCCCGCCCAGGCCAGGCCCGGCTTCGTCGCCGGGTCGTACTTCATGTCCAGGTACAGCCGGTCCGCCGGCGACAGGATCAGCGGGTGCCCCGCCTTCGCCGCCGCCACCACGGCCGCCTTGTCCGCGGCCGCGGTCTTGTCGTGGCCCCAGTACTGGAGCACCGCGCCCCGGGTCGGGCGGGCCGCCGCCAGCTGGTGCCAGGCCACCACCGTCTTGCCGTACCGCCCCACCACCTCCTGGGCCCGGTCCATGAAGGCCGCGTAGTCCGCCGCCGGCGTCGCGTGCGCCTCGTCGCCGCCGATGTGCAGGTAGCGGCCCGGGGTCAGCTCCGCCAGTTCACCGAGCACGTCGTCGATGAACTCGTACGTCCGCTCCTCGGCCACGCACAGCGAGCTGAAGCCCACCTTGGTGCCGGTGTACCGGTCCGGGGCCTTCCCGTCGCAGTTCAGCTCGGCGTAGGAGGCGAGTGCCGCGTTCACGTGCCCGGGCATGTCGATCTCGGGGACCACGTCCACGTACCGCTGCCCCGCGTAGGCCACCAGTTCCCGGTACTCGTCCTTCGTCCAGTGGCCGCCGGGCCCGCCGCCGACCTCGCTGCCGCCCCCGTACTCCGCCAGCCGCGGCCAGGAGTCGATCGCCAGGCGCCACCCCTGGTCGTCGGTCAGGTGCAGGTGCAGGGTGTTGACCTTGTACTGGACGAGCTGGTCCACGTACCTCTTCACCTGCTCCACCGAGAAGTGGTGACGCGCGATGTCGACCATGGCCCCCCGGTACGCGAAGCGCGGCCGGTCGGTGACCGTCCCGCCCGGCACCGTACCCGGACCCGCCACCGGCACCAGCTGGCGCAGCGTCTGTCCCGCGTGGAAGAGCCCGGCCGGCGTCCGCGCGGTGAGGGTGACCCCGGTCGGGCCGGACTCCAGCCGGTACCCCTCGTCGCCCACCCCTTGGGCCGCCTCGTCGATCCTGAGCCGGATCCCGTCGCCCTGCGCCCCGTCGACCACCGGCAGCGGGAGCCCGCCGGCTCCGCGCAGCTGCTCGGCGAGGAGCTCGCCCACCCGGCGGACCTCCTCGTCCGCGCCGTGGCCGGTACGGATGACCGTGGCCGCGCCGAAGGGGTAGCCGGGGCCCTCCGCGCGCGCGGAGAGCGGGGCCGGCAGCAGCTGCTCGAAGGGGGCGAGGGCCACCGGCGGGTCGTCCCCGGGTCTGGCGTCGTCACCGTGGGCGGCGGTGCAGGCGGTCATCAGGGCCGGGGCCGCGGCGAGGGCGAGGAGGGTGCCGAGCGTGCGTCGCAGGACTCTCATGCCCACAGGTATAGGCCAAGCGGGCCGCCGCGTCCGGTGGGTGGATCCGGGACGGGCGGAAATCATCCGAAGGAAGTCACACCGGGCACCTTACTGGTCCAGACCAGAGGAATCCTGCCCGAAATCGGGCAGGATCTTTGCGTTCGACGCGGTAAGCCGCCAATATCTACGAGTGCTCGATCGCCGCCCGTCGCATGACGACCTCGTCGACCACCTGGTGCGCAGCACCGCGCTGCAGCGCGGTGAGGCAGTCCGGGTGGTACTGGACGTGCTCGCCTACTTCGACGAGACGACCGAGGAGTTCGTCCGCCGCCGCCACCGGGAACTGCAGTCCGGCGGAGCGGTGAACGCGGAGATCTTCGAGCGGATCGCGGCCGAACTGCCGCACCGCGCCGTGGCGCCGCCGCAGCTCTCGCTCCGGCAGTTGCGCCGCATCGTCTACGGCTGAGCCGGCGGCCGCCGCACGCGGCACCGGACGAGTACAGAACCGAACTTCAGGAGGGGCAGAACCGCATGTGTGGAATCGTCGGTTACATCGGCAAGCGTGACGTGGCACCGCTGCTGCTGGAAGGCCTGCAGCGGCTCGAGTACCGCGGATACGACTCCGCGGGCATCGTGGTCAACACCCCGAAGGCCCCGGCCCTCAAGGTCGTCAAGGCCAAGGGCCGCGTCCGCGAGCTGGAGTCCCGCGTTCCCAAGCGCTTCGCCGGCACCACCGGCATCGCCCACACCCGCTGGGCCACGCACGGCGCCCCGAGCGACATCAACTCGCACCCGCACCTGGACCCGGAGAACAAGGTCGCCGTCGTCCACAACGGCATCGTCGACAACTGCTCCGAGCTGCGCGCCAAGCTCGAGGCCGAGGGCGTCGTCTTCGTCTCGGAGACCGACACCGAGGTCATCGTCCACCTGATCGCCCGCTCCGAGGCCGACTCCCTGGAGGAGAAGGTCCGCGAGGCGGTCAAGGTCATCGACGGCACCTACGGCATCGCCGTCATGCACGCCGACTTCCCCGACCGCATCGTCGTCGCCCGCAACGGCTCCCCCGTGGTGCTCGGCATCGGCGAGAAGGAGATGTTCGTCGCCTCGGACGTCGCCGCGCTGGTCGCCCACACCCGCCAGGTCGTCACCCTCGGCGACGGCGAGATGGCCACCATCAAGGCCGACGACTTCCGCACCTACACGACCTCCGGCACGACGACCAACGCCACCCCGGAGACCGTGGAGTGGGAGGCCGCCTCGTACGACATGGGCGGCCACGACACCTACATGCACAAGGAGATCTCCGAGCAGCCCGACGCGGTCGACCGCGTGCTGCGCGGCCGCATCGACGACCGCTTCAGCACCGTGCACCTGGGCGGCCTGAACCTGGACCCGCGCGAGGCGCGCGGCATCCGCCGGGTCAAGATCCTGGGCTGCGGCACCTCGTACCACGCGGGCCTCATCGGCGCCGGCCTCATCGAGGGCATGGCCCGGATCCCCGCGGACGCCGAGCCGGCCTCCGAGTTCCGCTACCGCAACCCGGTCGTCGACCCCGACACCCTCTACATCGCGGTCTCCCAGTCCGGTGAGACGTACGACGTGCTCGCCGCGGTGCAGGAGCTCAAGCGCAAGGGCGCCCGCGTCCTCGGCGTGGTCAACGTGGTCGGTTCCGCGATCGCCCGCGAGGCCGACGGCGGCGTGTACGTGCACGCCGGCCCCGAGGTCTGCGTCGTCTCCACCAAGTGCTTCACCAACACGGTCGTGGCCTTCGCGCTGCTCGCCGTGCACCTGGGCCGCATCCGGGACCTCTCGGTCACCGACGGCAAGCGGATCATCGAGGGCCTGCGCAAGCTGCCCGCGCAGATCCAGGAGATCCTCGAGGGCGAAGAGGACATCAAGAAGCTGGCGGCCGAGTACGCCGAGGCCAAGTCGATGATGTTCATCGGCCGGGTCCGCGGCTACCCGGTGGCGCTGGAGGCCTCCCTCAAGCTGAAGGAGATCTCCTACATCCACGCCGAGGCCTACCCGGCCTCCGAGCTCAAGCACGGCCCCCTCGCCCTCATCGAGCCCTCGCTCCCGACGGTCGCGATCGTCCCCGACGACGACCTGCTGGAGAAGAACCGCGCGGCGCTGGAGGAGATCAAGGCCCGCAGCGGCCGGATCCTCGCGGTCGCCCACCGCGAGCAGGAGAAGGCGGACCACACCATCGTGGTCCCGAAGAACGAGGACGAGCTGGACCCGATCCTCATGGGCATCCCGCTCCAGCTGCTGGCGTACCACACGGCCCTGGCCATGGGCCGGGACATCGACAAGCCGCGCAACCTGGCGAAGTCGGTCACCGTCGAGTAGGCGCCCCGCTCACCGCACGCGAACGCCCCCGGGACCCACGGTCCCGGGGGCGTCCCCGTTCAGTCGACGACGGCGGTGGCCTCGACCTCGACGAGATGCTCGGGGACGTCCAGTGCCGCGACGCCGACGAGCGGGCGCCGTTCCCCGGCACACGCGTACGGCCCCCCGGATCGTCCGGGGGGCCGCGGGTGGGGTGCCGGTCAGCTCGCGGCGACCGCGCCGCCGCTGCGGGCCTTGCCGAAGGCCATCGGCCAGTGGGCCAGCGCCGCGGTGGCGCCGTACCAGGCCAACAGTCCGGAGACGGCGGCGACCCAGCCGCCCGCCTTGGCGAGCGTGCCGTTGTCCACGAACGCGCCTATCGCCAGCAGGAGCAGCGACAGGGTCAGCAGGGCGTAGACGCCCTGGCTGAACAGACCGCTCGCGGCGGCGACCGTGAGGGTCAGCGCGAGCATCGCGAACAGGACAAGAAACGTTCCGGCGGCTTCGTCGGAGACCGAGCCGCCCGCGCCCTTGGCCCAGGTGAACCAGAAGATGCCGAGGCCCGCGAACGCGGTGCCGTTGAACCCGTCGCCGCCGCGGTACTCCAGGAGACCGAGGAGGAACAGGGCCGCGCCGCCGACGTACATCGCGAGCGACGCGGAGTTGGCAGCGGACACACCGTCGATGACACCGGTGTGGCCGATACCGAATGCGAGAAGGGTGAGACCCAGGGCGATGTTCCCGAGGGTCGAAGTCGAGGCCGTGCTTCCCGCAGAGACACCATTGTCCACGGCGGGCTCCCTTCGATCTGCAGTTGTTTGCTGCGTCCCAGCAGCATTTATCTACCCTTTACACGGGGGCACAACCGCACAAGCGACTTAACAGGCGGTCACGAAACGACAACGGCGAGCGATCGGATCGGTCATCCTCTCGCTCGCTCGAGGGAACGTCACGAAATCCGGGCGGACCCGGGGGCGGTCAAGGAATGACGACGACGGGTCGCTGTGCGCGCTTGGCCAGTCGGCCGGCGACCGATCCGAAGATCCGGCCCACGATGCCGTGCGTGGAGCCGACCACGATGGCGTCGGCCGAATACTCCCGGCCGACCTCCTCCAGCTCATGGCAGATGTCACCACCGCGCTCGACCAGGATCCACGGCACTTCGGACAGATAGTCCGCGCAGGCGAGCTCCAGCCCGAGCACCTCGGTGCGGTGGTCCGGCACGTCGACGAAGACGGGCGGCTCACAACCGGCCCACACCGTGGTGGGCAGCCGGTTGGCGACGTGGACGATGATCAGACCGGATCCGGAGCGACGGGCCATGCCGATCGCATAGGCGAGCGCACGCTCACTGGAAGTGGATCCGTCGAATCCCACAACGACCCCGTGCCGGAAGGCCGGATCGCAGTGCACGCGTGTCTGTTCCACCGCGCGCAGATCGGCGGCCGACGAGGGGTCGACGACGCGTTTGCGCTTGCGGTCCGCGGGTTCGGAGAATTCGTGACCGGCCATGAATGTCTCGGCGAAGAGGTCCTTGGAGGAAGCAACAGGGGCGAAATCGGCGACGCAGTGTGACGGAGCTCTGTCCGGGAAGCATCTTCCCAAGCCCATACCCACCAGGGTACGGCGACACTCCTATCCTGCACAGGGCATGCCGCCCTTGGAGAGCGTCCCAGGGAGCATGCCGGAGCGAGCGCGCCTTGGCAATGACCCCTGTCCCCTACAGCCAGTGACGAGAGCGGCCATCGCCACCCGTTGGCGCAGTGACCGAGCCCCGCCGCCGGGCGTTGGGACATGCGTCCGACCTTCAGGTAAGAGCCCGCAGGGAGTACGCCGTGCCCGGTCATCCGGTTCACCCCGTCCAGCCAGCTCAGCCGACGCAGTCCGTCCGGTCCCTCCAGAACGCCGACCCCGCCCCGCACTTCACGCCGTCCGCCCGCTCCGCCCTTCACCCGTCCGTGCGTTCCGCCGGACACCCCCACGACGACCCCGCGGGTGACGTCGTGCGCTGGGCGGCCTTCAGCTGCCTGCTCGTCCCCGTGGTCCTCGTCGTCTACGGAACCTCCTACGGCGGGGCCGCCGTCGCCACCCTCGGCCTGCTCGCCGTGACCGCCGCGTGCCGGATCCTGTTGCGCCACTCGGAGAAGAACCAGCGGGCCGCGGCCCGACTGCGGGCGGAGGAGTCCCTTCCACCGGCCCACCGCGGCCGGCACTCGCGCGCCGCCGCCGGGAACCACCGCGGTTGCCGGGGCTCCGGCCCCCTCTCCCCGCAGGACTGACTCATTCGCACACCCACACACGCATGTTTTCAGCCAACTTCCCGGCAGGGTGCCCTCCTTGCCGGAATGTCCCACCGTCCCCCTCACCACCAGCGACGACAGGCCTCGGGGGGCGTTCCGGCCCTACAGGTACTGGCCATGGCCGGGGACCACGCTTCCCGTTCGGGTAGCGGAGTGGAACGCTTACTGATCGAATGCTTTTCGCCAAGTTGAGAAGTCGACATAGCGCTGCGTGCTGAACTTGTCACGCCGACACCACGGGACGCAGTAGATTCGATCATGTATTTACGGCGGGGGATCCACGTGCAAGGCCGAGGGGAAACGTGCAGGTGCGACCAGACCAAGGAGTCGCGACACCCAAGGGGGGCTTAGCGCCATGAGCCAGGATTCCACCGCCGTCGTCACAGACGCCGGCAGGAAGCTCGCGGGGCGTCGCCGCAGGGAGATCGTCGCGGTGCTGCTCTTCAGCGGCGGACCGATCTTCGAGAGCTCCATTCCACTTTCCGTGTTCGGCATTGACCGGCAGGACGCGGGAGTTCCACGCTATCGATTGCTCGTGTGCGCCGGTGAGGACGGTCCGCTCAGGACCACCGGCGGACTCGAACTGACCGCGCCGTACGGGCTGGAGGCGATCGCCCGGGCAGGAACGGTCGTCGTTCCCGCCTGGCGCTCCATCACTTCACCGCCTCCGCCCGAGGCGCTCGACGCACTGCGTCTGGCGCACGAGGAGGGGGCCCGGATCGTCGGACTGTGCACGGGAGCCTTCGTGCTCGCCGCCGCCGGTCTGCTGGACGGCCGGCCCGCGACGACGCACTGGATGTACGCGCCGACGCTGGCCAAGCGGTACCCGTCCGTCCATGTCGATCCGCGCGAACTGTTCGTCGACGACGGCGACGTGCTCACGTCCGCCGGCACGGCGGCCGGAATCGACCTGTGCCTGCACATCGTGCGCACGGACCACGGCAGCGAGGCGGCCGGGGCCCTGGCCCGCAGGCTCGTCGTGCCGCCGCGCCGGACCGGTGGCCAGGAACGCTATCTCGACCGGTCGCTGCCGGAGGAGATCGGCGCCGACCCGCTGGCCGAGGTCGTCGCGTGGGCACTGGAACACCTCCACGAGCAGTTCGACGTGGAGACGCTGGCCGCCCGCGCCTACATGAGCAGGCGCACTTTCGACCGGCGGTTCCGCTCGCTCACCGGCAGCGCCCCGCTCCAGTGGCTGATCACCCAGCGGGTGCTCCAGGCACAGCGACTGCTGGAGACCTCCGACTACTCGGTCGACGAGGTCGCCGGACGCTGCGGGTTCCGCTCGCCGGTCGCCCTGCGGGGTCACTTCCGGCGGCAGCTGGGATCCTCCCCGGCCGCCTACCGCTCCGCCTACCGGGCACGCCGGCCGCAGGCCGACGTGGCACAGGTGGCCGAGATCAACGCGGGTCCGGTTCCGCACCAGCGCACTCCGCAGCCCCACCGGGCGGCGGCGGCACTGGCCGCTTCGGGTCCCACGGTGACGGAGCTCTACGCTCCGGGCCGGGTCATGCGGGAACACGCCTGACCGCGCGCTGAGTACGACGCACGAGGGTCCTCCATCGGCCACCGCCGATGGGGGACCTTCCGCATATGCGGTCCGCGCCCCGGGGGACCGCATAAGGTGGGACACATGAACGATCGCATGGTGTGGATCGACTGCGAGATGACCGGGCTCTCGTTGACGGACGACGCACTTATCGAGGTGGCCGCACTGGTCACCGACTCGGAGCTCAACGTGCTCGGCGAAGGCGTGGACATCGTGATCCGCCCGCCGGACGCCGCCCTGGAGACCATGCCCGACGTGGTCCGCGAGATGCACACCGCCTCCGGCCTGCTCGACGAGCTGGCCGGCGGGACCACCCTCGCGGATGCCGAGGCCCAGGTCCTGGCCTACGTGCGGGAGCACGTGAAGGAACCCCGCAAGGCGCCGCTCTGCGGAAACTCGGTCGGCACCGACCGCGGCTTCCTGCTGCGCGACATGGCCGCGCTGGAGAGTTACCTGCACTACCGGATCGTGGACGTGTCCTCGGTCAAGGAGCTGGCGCGCCGCTGGTACCCGCGGGCGTACTTCAACAGCCCGCCGAAGAACGGCAACCACCGGGCGCTGGCGGACATCAAGGACTCCATCACCGAGCTGCGCTACTACCGGGAAGCGGTCTTCGTACCGCAGCCCGGGCCCGACTCGGACACGGCCCGCGGCATCGCCGCCAAGCACACGGTGCCGGGCGCGTAGACCCCCGCGCCGACCCTCCGGAGGGGGTGCGGGAAAAGGGTGGAGCGAGCACCCTCCCGGACCCTGTACCCTTTTCTTCGGCCGGTCGGTTTTCCGACCGGACATGGTGGGTGTAGCTCAGTTGGTAGAGCACCTGGTTGTGGTCCAGGTGGCCGCGGGTTCAAGTCCCGTCACTCACCCT
>NZ_JBGBPT010000104.1:0-30070 GCF_041106355.1 Streptomyces sp. BF23-19
TTGACGGCGACGACGGGGACGCCGTTGCGTGCGGCCCGGTCGGCGGCGAGCAGGAACGACCGGCTCCGCGAGCACCGCGGCCCGGTGCTGCCCGGCTGGGTCGGCGTGGCCGTCGGCGGGCTCGCCCTCGCCGGCTGCGTGGCCGTGCTCTGGCGGGCCGGGGCCGTCCCCGCCTCCTTCGTGGCCGCCTTCGGGGCGGCCCCCCGCGCCTACCACGGCCTGCGCGCCACCCACTGGCCGCCGCTCGCCTTCCTCGGCATCGTCGCCCTCGTGTCGCTCGGCGGACTCGGCCGCTCCCGCACCGGCCACGCCTGGGTGCTCACCCTCTTCGGCCGCTACCGCGGCACGGTCCGGCGTACCGGCCTGACCTGGGTGAGCCCCCTGCTCCTGCGCCGGCGGGTCGACGTACGACTGCGGCACTGGCGCAGCGACCCGATGCCCGCCGTGGACTCGGGCGGCCTCGCCCTCCAGGTCGTCGTCCAGGTCGTCTGGCAGGTCCGGGACACCGCACGCGCCACCCTCGCCGTCGAGGACCACACGGAATACCTCGCCGAGCAGGTCGAATCGGCGATGGCCCGCGTGCTGTCGCAGCTGCCCGCCGACGCCTTCCACGAGGACGCCCCGACCCTGCGCGACGCCGAGGCCGTCGGTGACGCGCTGACCCGGATGCTGGCCGCCGGGACCGAGGCGGTCGGGATCGAGGTGTTCTCGGCCCAGCCGACCCGGATCGAGTACGCGGCCGAGGTGGCCGAGGCCATGCGCCGCCGCCGGGTCGCGGCGATCGACGCCAAGCACCGGGACACCGTGCTGACCTCGGTCGTGGACGCCGTCGACGACACCGTCCACCGGCTGACCTCCCGCGGGCTGGTCGAGCTCGACGACTACGAGCGCAAGGCGCTGGTGAAGGACCTCACGGTCGCCTTCTACACGGGCCGCTCCGAGTAGGGGCTCCGACGGGGGCGGGAGCGCGCGGGAGAACGGGTGGCCGGAAGGTGACGGACCACCCGTTCTCCCATTGGTATGGACATGGCCAACTCTCGTCAATAATCTGGGACTTGGTCTAGACCTGATCCCCACACGCGCGCGCTCTCACCGAACTCCCCCCACGTTCAAGGAGCATCATGCGTCCCATCCGCATGCCCGAACGGGCCGGCGTCGCCGCGCTCGGACTCGGCCTCGTCGTCGGAATCACCCTCGTCAGCGCCCCCGCCGCCAGCAGTCACGGCTACACCGACACCCCGATCAGCCGCCAGAAGCTCTGCGCCAACAGGACCGTGTCCGACTGCGGCGCGATCCAGTGGGAGCCGCAGAGCGTCGAGGGCTTCAAGGGGTTCCCGGCCGCCGGCCCCGCCGACGGCAAGATATGTGCCGGCGGACTCTCGCAGTTCTCCGAGCTCGACGACCCGCGCGGCGGCGCCTGGCCCACCACCAAGGTGACCAGCGGGCAGAGCTACGCCTTCCGGTGGCAGTTCACCGCCAACCACTCCACCACCGACTTCAAGTACTACGTCACCAAGAACGGCTGGACCGGCACCAAGGCCCTCACCCGCGCCGACCTCGAACCCCAGCCCTTCCTCACCGTCGCCTACAACGGCGCCCGTCCCTCGATGACCACCGTCCATCAGGGCGCCATGCCCAGCGGTAAGACGGGCCGGCACCTGATCCTGGCCGTCTGGACCGTCAACGACACCCCGATGGCCTTCTACGCCTGCTCGGACGTTCAGTTCTGACGTTCAGTTCTGACGGTCGGTTCTGTCGTTCAGTTCTGACGTAACGTCAGCTACCCTCCGGCGGCATGCGGACGACGACTGCACCCGACACCGTCGCGGAGCTCATAGCGCGCCAATGGGGCGACCACCGGCCAGGGCTGATGCACCAGGACACCGAGCGGCACGTCCTCACCCACCACCGGACCGCCCAGGAGGCCGCCGCACGCGCCGCGCTCCTCGTCGACCTCATGCCCCCGGGGGCCGAGCCACACCTCGGGGTCCTGCTCGACAACACCCCCGAGTTCCCGTTCTGGCTCGGCGCGGCGGCCCTCGCCGGGGCCGCCGTCGCCGGGATCAACCCCACCCGGCGCGGCCCCGAACTGGCCCGCGACATCCTGCACACCGACTGCCGGATCCTCATCACCGAGCGCGCCCACCTGCCGCTGCTGCGCGGCCTCGACCTGCCCGGCGTACGCGTCCTGGTCACCGGCACCGAGGAGTACGAGGCCCTGCTCGCTCCCTACGTCGCCGCCGAGCCGGGCGAAGCCGCCCTGCGGGCCCCCGCACCCGACTCCCGGCTCCTCCTCTACTTCACCTCCGGCTCCACCGGCGCCCCCAAGGCCGCCATCTGTACCCAGGGCAGGCTCGCGGCCGCCGGAGCCGCGCTGGCCCACCGGTTCACCGTCACCCCGGACGACGTCCACTACATCTGCATGCCGCTCTTCCACGGCAACGCCGTCATCGCCGACTGGCTGCCGGCACTCGTCGGCGGGGCCCCGGTGGCGCTGCGCCGCCGCTTCTCGGCCTCCGCGTTCCTGGACGACGTACGGGCGTACGGGGCCACGTACTTCACCTATGTCGGGCGGGCGATCCAGTACCTCCTGGCCACCGAGCCCCGCCCTGACGACCGCTCCCACACCCTGCGGCTCGGCTTCGGCACCGAGGCCGGGGCGGTGGACGCGGCCCGCTTCGCCGAGCGGTTCGGGGTCCGGCTGGTGGAGGGCTACGGCGCCACCGAGGGCGGCGCCTCCGTCCAGAGCACCCCGGACACCCCGCCCGGCGCCCTGGGCCGGGCAGGCGCCGGCGACGACCTGGCGGTGATCGACCCGGCCACCGGCGCCCCATGCCCGCCCGCGGTCCTCGACCCGGACGGGCGCCTGCTCAACGGCTCGGAGGCGATCGGCGAACTCGTCAACCGCGGCCGCAGCCTCTTCGAGGGGTACTGGCGCAACCCGGACGCGGAGGCCGACCGCACCCGCGACGGCTGGTACTGGACGGGAGACCTCTTCTTCCGCGACCCGGCGGGCTTCCTCTACTTCGCGGGCCGCACCGACGACCGGCTCCGGGTCGACAGCGAGAACCTCGCCGCCGCCATGATCGAGAACATCCTGGCCCGCTGGACGGACGCGGCGGCGGTCGCCGTCTACGCCGTCCCGGACGAGGTCGCGGGGGACCAGGTCATGGCGGCCCTCGCCCTCCGGGACGGCGCGGCCTTCGACCCGACCGCCTTCGCGGCCTTCCTCTCCCGCCAGCCCGACCTGGGCACGAAGATGGCCCCGCGCTACGTCCGCGTCGTCGCGGCCATGCCGACCACGGCGACGAACAAGATCCACCGGGTCTCCCTCCGCCACGAGGGCTTCCACTGCGCGGACCCGGTCTGGCACCGCTCCCCGACCGGCGGCTACCGCCGCCTCGACGGAGCGGCCCTGACCGCACTCCTCGCGACCTACGCGGCCCAAGGCCGCTCCGACCTGCTGCGACGGCCGGGGACACCCCCCGCTCGGAACGACCGGCCGGGCCCCGGCCACGTCGAAGCCTCGGCGGGCCGTGACGTCGCCGGTCCGTGACGTCGCCGGGGCTCAGTCGCCGGCCCGCAACCCGGCCCTCGCGTACCTCCGCGGCCAATGGTTTTGAGCACCCCTGAGGACCGGGTAGTATTTTCTCTGTCAGCAGGCGCCGCTAGCTCAGTTGGTTAGAGCAGCTGACTCTTAATCAGCGGGTCCGGGGTTCGAGTCCCTGGCGGCGCACCTGTCCTTCGGGCGGTTTCCGGTCTCACCGGGAACCGCCCGAAGTGTTTTCCGGGCCTGTCGGAGCCTGCATGGGGCCTGTCGGTCGGCTCCTCAGAGCGTGAGCGACAGCAGCAGCGGTGCGGCCTTCCGGTTCAGGGTGTCCGCGGCGGCCCGTAGTCGGTGCGCGTGCTCGACGGGCATCGACAGGGCCAGGCAGCCCACCGAGGCCCCGGCCGTGATCGGCACCGCCGCGCAGACCGTACCCACGGCGTATTCCTGCAGGTCCAGCACCGGCACGGTGGCGGGCTGGGCGTCCAGCTTGGAGAACAGGATCCGCTCGTTCACGATCGTCTTCGACGTGAGCCGGGCGATCTTGTGCCGGGACAGGTGGTCGCGCCGCCCGTTCAGGTCGAGCTGTGTGAGCAGACACTTGCCGACCGCGCTGGCGTGCGCGGCGGAGCGGAAGTCGACCCACTCGTGCACCTTCGGGGTGCGGGGACTGTCCGCGAACTGGGTGATCCTGACCTCGCCGTCCACGTACCGGCTGATGTAGACGGCCGCGCCGACCGAGTCGCGCAGCCGGTCCAGGGTCTCCTGGAGCTTGTCGGTGAGCGCCTGCTGCCGGTCGATCCCGGAGCCGAGCAGGACGAGGGAATCCCCTATGGCGTAAGCACCGTCGGACACCTGCAGGACATATCCCTCCCGGCGCAGCATGAGCAGCATCGGAGCGAGATGGGCTGCGGGCAGGCCGGTCTCACGCGCGATCTGCACGTCCGTCACACCACCGGTGTGACGCGCGATCGTTTCGAGTACGCGTAGTGCGTACTGCACCGAGTGGAACGGCGCGGTCGGCTCGGGCTTCAGCGCCACGGTTTCCCCCTAGCAGGTTGTTACCGCTTGCCCTACCACGATAGCCATCAAGAGGCGCATGTGGAGCGCCTGTTGAGGAGATTGATGGCTCAATCAGGTCTGTCTGCCTGGATCTACTCCATTGGCATATGCCAGTGGCATGCGCGACGCCTCCCAGCGCCGGGAATGCCCGGCGGCCGCCCACGGTTCGAACTCTTCGTACGGTGTCGCACTGATGTCGTACGGACCGGAGAGCGAAACGGGAGCGACGATGAGTGACGCAGGGGACGACGCACAGGGCAACGCGCGCGGGAGCGGCGAGGCGAACCGGAACGCGAGCGACGGGATCCGCGCCACCGCCCCGGGCCGGGCGCCCGTACCGCTCTCCGTCCTGGACCTCGTCACCGTCGGCGCGGGCAGCACCGCCCACGCCGCACTCCGCACGAGCGTCGAGATCGCCCGCCTCGCCGAGTCCCGCGGCTACCACCGCCACTGGGTCGCCGAGCACCACTCCATGCCCGGCGTCGCCAGCTCCTCGCCCGCCGTGATCCTGGCCCACCTCGCCGCGCACACCTCCCGCATCCGGCTCGGTTCCGGCGGGGTCATGCTGCCCAACCACGCCCCGCTCGCCGTCGCCGAGCAGTTCGGCACCCTGGAGGCACTCGCCCCGGGCCGGATCGACCTCGGACTCGGCCGCGCCCCGGGCACCGACGGCCGCACCGCCGCCGCCCTGCGCGGACCCGGGCGCCTCGACGAGGCCGCCGACGAGTTCCCCCGGAGCCTCGCGGAGCTCACCCGCTTCCTCGACGACGACTTCCCCGACGGGCATCCGTACGCCCGCGTGCACGCCGTACCGGGCCCGGTCCAGGGCCCCGTCGGTCGGCCGCCGCTGTGGCTGCTCGGCTCCTCCGGCTTCAGCGCCCGCCTCGCCGGCGAGCTCGGCCTGCCCTTCGCCTACGCCCACCACTTCTCGGCGGCCGGCACCCTGCCCGCGCTCGACCTCTACCGCCAGACCTTCCGCCCCTCGGCCGTCCTCGACGCCCCCTATGCCGTCATCGGCGTCTCGGCGCTCGCCGCCGACACCGACGAGGCGGCCCGCGCCCAGGTGCTCACGGGCGCGCTGTCGATGCTGCGCCTGCGCACCGGTCGCCCCGGCCTGATCCCGACGCCCGAGGAGGCGGCGGCGTACGCCTACTCCGCGCTGGAGCGGGAGTTCGTGGACAGCTGGCTCGCGAACGTCGTCCACGGCACCCCGGACGAGGTCCGCACCGGGCTCGACGACCTGGCGAAGCGGACGGGCGCGGACGAGCTGATGCTGACCACCAACGCCCACAGCGGGGCCGCCCGGTTGCGCTCGTACGAGCTCATCGCAGATGTGTACGGCATGCCCGTGGAGGCGCCCGCCGCCGATTGACGGCGTGCGAACGGCGTTTGGCTGGTTTGTTGCCGAAACCTTGCGAGGAGCTGCCTGAAGGCAGCCTTAAACCGCTCGTCACCCGGGGTGGCGAGCGGTTTCTGATGTGCGCTCATGTCTCTGACTTGGGGAAATAGCGCGTGAGTGGTCTAGTCCTTCTTTGGTCCGAACCATTGACGTGGGGGTGGAGTGATCGCTATCACTTCTCTCACCCGAACCGCTTGAACTCCCCTCCCCCCTCCCACCCCCACGGAGACAGCTCATGCACATCCGTAAACCACTCCTCGCAGCCGCCGCCACGGCCGCGTTGGCCGCCGGAGCGCTGGCCTCCTTCGCGGGACTCGGCACCGCCCAGGCCGCCGACGCCTCGGCCGGGGCCGCGGCGGGCGGCGTCCGTATCGCCTACTACGACCAGTGGAGCGTGTACGGCAACGCCTTCTACCCCAAGCACCTCGACACCCGTGGCATAGCGGGCAAGCTGGACGTCATCAACTACTCGTTCGGCAACATCCACCCCACCAACCTCACGTGTTTCGAGGCGAACAAGGCGGCGGGCGACGACAACAACCCCAGCGCCGGTGACGGCGCGGGCGACTCGTACGCCGACTACCAGAAGTCCTTCAGCGCCGCCGACAGCGTCAGCGGCGTCGCGGACAAGTGGGACCAGCCGATCGTCGGCGTCTTCAACCAGTTCAAGCAGCTGAAGGCCAAGTACCCCCACCTGAAGATCAACATCTCGCTGGGCGGCTGGACCTACTCCAAGTACTTCAGCGACGCGGCGAAGACCGACGCCTCCCGCAAGAAGCTCGTGTCCTCCTGCATCGACCAGTACATCAAGGGCAACCTGCCGGTCGAGGGCGGATACGGCGGCCAGGGCGTCGCGGCCGGCATCTTCGACGGCATCGACATCGACTGGGAGTACCCGGGCTCCTCCGGCGGCCACCTCGGCAACCACTACGCCCCCGAGGACAAGCAGAACTTCACGCTCCTGCTCAAGGAGTTCCGCGAGCAGCTCGACGCCTACGGCCAGGCCAACGGCGGCAAGAAGTACATGCTGACCTCGGCACTCCCGGCCGGCCAGGACAAGATCAAGTACATCGAGACGGACAAGATCGGCGCGTACCTCGACTACGCGAACATCATGACGTACGACATGCACGGCGCCTGGGACAGCGACGGCCCGACGTACCACCAGTCCCCGCTGTACTCCCCGGCCGGCGACCCGACCGACCCGATCGCGCCGGGCACCCAGAAGTACAGCATCGACAACGCGATCGACTCCTGGATCGACGGCAACCCGGCCTACGGCATCACCGGCGGCTTCCCCGCCGACAAGCTGACGCTGGGCTACGAGTTCTACTACCGCGGCTGGAAGGGCGTCCCCGCCGGGGCGAACAACGGCCTCGCCCAGTCCGCGACCGGCGCCTCCGGCGCCCGGCCCACCAGCCAGCAGGCCGGTATCGCCAACTACAAGGAGCTCGGCGGCCTCGTCGACAACCCGGCGACCACCTTCTGGGACGACCAGGCCAAGGCCTCGTACTTCTACAAGGACGGCGAGTTCTTCACCGGCCTGAACCAGAAGGCCATCCAGGCCCGGGTCGACTACGGCAAGCAGCGCGGCCTGGCCGGCGCGATGATGTACTCCCTGCTCGGCCTGGACAACAACACCACCCTGCTGAACCAGATCTCGGACGCCCTCGGCGGCACCACCGTCCCGCCGACCACCCCGCCGACGACGCCTCCGACCACTCCACCCACGACCCCGCCGACCACGCCCCCGACCACCCCGCCGACGGGCTGCGGCTCGACCCCGGCGTATGTCGCGGGCACGATCTACACGGCCGGCAACGAGGTCGCGCACAACGGCCGCAAGTACAAGGCCCAGTGGTGGACGCAGAACGAGACCCCGGGCACCACGGGTGAGTGGGGTGTCTGGAAGGACCTCGGCGCCTGCTGATCTCCCCCCACCCCGCGCCGAGCGACGCCTCCGCCCCGCCCCCACTCTCCCGGGGGTGGGGCGGAGGTGTGTCACATGGTTGCCGGATTCACGACATCGGTGCGTTTCGGTGTCGCTACCCTCGGCCACACGCTCGTTCTCCGCTTGGGGGTGCCGTTCCCATGGCTGTCGTCCGTGACATCGATCCCAGCGCCTCGCCGCTGGACTACTACAGCTACGAGCTGCGCCGCTTGAGGGAGGAGGCGGGTCTGAAGCAGGCGCAGCTCGGCGCGATCATCTTCTGCACGGGCTCCCTGATCGGCATGATCGAGAACGGCAAGCGGGTCCCGACGCGGGACTTCTCGGAGCGGGTTGACGCGGCCCTGGGCACGGACGGGCACTTCTCCCGCCTGGTGGGCCTGGTCCTGCGGAGCGTGCTGCCGGTGTGGTTCCAGGCTTTCGCCCAGATGGAAGCCCGGGCGACGTTCATCTCTACGTTCCAGTGCCAGCTGGTGTACGGACTCCTGCAGACGGAGGACTACGCGCGGGCCGTTCTGAGCGTTGAGAAGCCCGACACGCTCGATGCTGCTGTCGCAGCGCGCATGGATCGGCAGCGCGCGCTGGCCCGCGACAATCCGCCGGTGCTGTGGGTGGTGCTGGACGAGGCGGCGCTCCATCGGGAGATCGGTGGCCGTGAGGTCATGCGCAACCAACTCGCCCACCTGCTGAGCCTTCAGGACCGCCAGTGGCTGGAAATCCAGGTGCTGCCTTTCGCAGCGGGCCAGCACGCGGGAATGATGGGCTCGTTCACCCTTCTGAGGTTCGACGACGAGCCGGACATCCACTACAGCGAGAGCTATGACTCCGGTCATATGACCGCCAACCCGCAAGTGATCAAGGAGCGTTCGGTCGGATACGCTCGCTTGCAGGCTGAGGCCCTCTCTCCCCGGGCGTCGGCAGAGCTGATCGCTCGCGTAATGGAGGAACGCTATGGGAAGCATCCAGAACCTGCCGAGCGTGCTGTGGCGTAAGTCGTCCTACAGCGGCTCCAACGGCGGCGAGTGCGTCGAGTGCGCCCCAGTCGGCGCCGCCTGGCGCAAGGCCTCGTACAGCGGAACCATCGGCGGAGACGGCACGGTGGCCGTGCGGGACTCCAAGAACCCCGGCGGGCCGGTCTTCACGGTCACGGCAGCCGCGTTCACGGCCTTCGTGCGGAGTCTCTGACCTCAGAGCCAGCCCTGCTGGGCCGCCTTGAGGCCGGCTTCGAAGCGGCTCGTCGCGTGGAGGCGTTCCATGAGGGCGGCCATCTGGCGCCTGACCGTGCGCAGCGACACCCCGAGCCGCTTCGCCGCGGCCTCGTCCGTCATGCCCGAGGCCAGGAGCTTCAGCAGTTCCAGCTCGGTCGCGGTGGGCCGGGAGTCGCTGGGGCGCGGGCGGTCGGCTCCGAGCGGCACGGCGGCGTCCCACGTCTGCTCGAACAGGGTGGCCAGGGAGGCCACGATGCCCGGCGCGCTGGTGCACAGCGCGCCCAGGCGGGAGTGCTCGGGGTCGATGGGGACGACCGCCACGGTCCGGTCGAAGATCAGCAGGCGCGGCGGCAGGAGCGGACTCGTCCGCACCTGGCCGCCCTGCTCGGTCAGCCACCGGGCGTAGGCCAGCGTCATCGGGTCGTTGCGGGCACTGTCCTGGTACACCGACCGCATCTCGATACCCCGGGCCAACGCGCGCCGGTCCAGCGGCCGGGAGGACTCCAGACTCGCCTCCGACAGTGCGCCGCCCGGCAGGATCGCCAGGCACTCCCGGGTCAGTCCGTGCGCGAGCTGCTCCAGCCGGCTCTGGATGGCGTCCATCCCGACGAGCCGTTCCGCGCCGTCGACCTCGGTGTTCGGGCTGAGCTCCGCGAACTCGGAGACCACCTGCGCCGCGGCCGCCTTGCTGCGGGCCAGCTCCTGCTGCTGCCGGGCCAGTTCCTCCTCCTGGCGGCGCAGCAGGAGTTCCAGGCCCAGTTCGGGCCGTACCGCCCGCAGCGCGCCGGGGCTGTCGCGTGAGGGTCTGAGCAGGTCGAGATCGACGAGCCGGTCCAGGCCCACGCGGACCTGCGTCTCGGTGAGACCGAGGCGCGCGCCGAGCTCGGCGACCCCTCCCGACGGGTCCGCCAGCATGCCCCGGTACACGGCCTCCACGTCCGCCCCGAGCCCCAATGCCTGCAGCATCTCCCAGCCCCCCAGCCGTAGTTGGGCCGCATCAGGCGAGCGCGGCCACCGCGATCGTAGGCGATGTCTGTCACCAAGGTGCCAGGCCTGTTGGTGCCGGCCGGAACCTCTTCTGCGTGGGTCGCGGCGAGAGCAACATGGTGATCACCGGGACGGCGGGGACGAGAGTCCCCGACTCAGGCCAGAGCCGCAAGGACGATCCGGATCAGCGCGCAGCACACCGCACCGAACGCATCGCCCGTCAGCTCGTGACCCTGGGAGAAGCCATGTCCCGCACCGCCCGCTTCGTCGCTGCCGCCGCCGTCCTCGCCGCCCTCTGCGCCGCCGGGGTCACGGCCGTCCCGGTGGCCGGCGCCGCCGAAGGCCACCACGTCAGCGCCTCCGTCGACGGCAGCATCAACTGGGACACGGCGCCCGCGTCCCCCGAGGACAGCATCAACTGGGACTAGCCGGCATGCGCGTCATCCGGGCCTCCCTCTCGGGACCTCGTCATGATCCCGACCGCGACAGCGGGGCGCTCGCGCTCGTCTCGGATCTGATCTGGGCCCACACGCCCGCCGCGCACGGCCTCGAACACCTGCGGGCCAGAGCCGCCGCCGACGGCGTCGACGTCTACCTCTTCCTCCGCGCCTCCTCGGAGGCCGCAGCCCTCGACCAGGCCCACGCCATCCTCGACGGCGCCGCCGGCCCGCTGCGGGCGCACGGATACCGCACCGCCGGGCCGCATCCCTGAACGTTCCCCAAGGAGAACGCAGTGACCCCCACCCTCCGTCAGGCTGCCCGCAAGAGCGCGGTCGCCGCCCTCTCCGCCGCCGTCGGGGCCGGACTGTTCACCGCCGCGTCCGTCGCCGCCGCGCCCACCGCGCAGGCCGCGACCACCTGCGGCGGAACCGCCTCGATCTACGGCATCCTCCCCGACGGCCGCCTCACCTTCAGCAGCATCACCCCGGCCACCGGTCAGCTGAAGAAGGTGCGCGTCGGAGTCGACCTGGGCTTCGAGCCCAAAGCGATGGCCACCCTCAACTTCAACACCGTGCTGGTGACATCGACGACGGGAGCGCTCTACCGCCTCGACGTCCTCACCAACAACGAGTCCCTCGTCCTGGAACGCCCGCCCGTCAAGATCTTCGACAGCGGCTGGACCCACGACAAGCTCACCTACGACGGCCACGGCCACCTGTACGGCACGGCCGGCGGCGTCCTCCTCCAGTACCTGGTCTCGCAGCCCAAGCCGACCGGCTCGGCCCACATCGGGCAGCGCAAGGAGATCGGCAGCGGCTTCGTCCTGAAGACCCTCACGGCCGCCGGCGACGACCGCCTGCTCGCCACCACGTCCGCCGGCGCCCTGTACTCCTACCGGATCGCCGGCGACGGCAGCTGGGACCGCGACGACCTCAAGGCCTCCGGCTGGTCCGGATTCGACCAGGTCGTCTCGCCCGGTGGGGGCCTGTACTACGGCCGGATCGAAGCCACGGGCGCCATGTACTGGTACAAGGACGCCGATCCGGCCGACGGCAGCGGCAGCGACATCGCCTACCACAACGACACCCCCGTCAACACGGGTGGCTGGACCCAGGAGTTGCTCTCCGCCCAGCCGGGGACGTTCGCCTGCACCACCTCCGCGGACCCGCTCGACGGCAGGGACATACCCGCCGTGAAGGCGGCCGGCCGTGACCTGATGAACAAGCACGACGGCGGCGCCTGGAACAGCACCACCCAGTGGAACTGCCTGGAGCAGCTGTGGGACAAGGAGAGCGGCTGGCGCTACTGGGCCGACAACCCGAACTCCACGGCCTACGGCATCCCCCAAGCCCTGCCCGGCTCCAAGATGGACGCCTTCGGCGACGACTGGCGCACCAACCCCGTCACCCAGATCAAGTGGGGCCTGTCCTACATCGACGGCCAGTACGACACGCCCTGCGGCGCCTGGAGCCACTTCCTCAGCCACAACTGGTACTGAGCCCCGCCCGGGCCGCACGCCCGCGCTCCCCGTCTTCCGTCCCCCTCACGCTTCCGGCCCGACGCGCGTACGTCAGGGCTGCCCAGAATCCGGAGACACCCATGTCCTCGTCGTCCCTCAAGCGCCGCCTCGCCGCCACCCTGGCCGTCTCTGCCACCACCCTCGGCATGGTCACCCTCACCTCGGCGCCGGCCCAGGCCGCCGCGATCTGCGGCGGCAACGTGTCGATCTACGGCACGCTCCCCGACGGCCGCCTCACCTACACGGCGATAGCCCCCAACACCGGCGACCGCGTCAAGACCCTGATCGGCGCGAACCTCGGCTTCACGCCCAAGGCGATGGCCACCCTCAACTTCAACACCGTGCTGGTGACCTCGACGGCCGGTGAGCTGTACCGCGTGGACATCCAGACCAACGACAGTGCCTTGGCCCTGGCCGGCGTCACCAAGATCTGGGACAGCGGCTGGACCTTCGACAAGCTGACCTACGACGGCGCCGGTCACCTCTACGGCACGGTCGGCGGCGAGCTGCACCGCTACAACGTCTCCCAGGCCAAGCCCAGCGGGCCGGCCCACATCGCCAAGCACGCCGTGATCGACACGGGCTTCGTCCTCAAGACGCTCGCCGCCGCCGGAGACGACGTCCTGATCGCCAGCACGGCCGACGGTCGACTGCTCTCGTACCAGATCAACGGCGTCGGGGACTGGGAGAGTTCGGTGCTCAAGAGCTCCGGCTGGTCGGCGGTCGACAACCTCGTCTCGCCCGGCGGCGGCCTCTACTACGGCCGTACGAACGGCGGGATGTACTGGTACCACGACGCCGACCCCACCGACGGCAAGGGCGACGACATCGCCTACCACCCCGCCGACCCGGTCGACGCGAGCGGCTGGACCCAGTCCCTGCTCTCCGCCTTCGCCAGCGACTGCACCTACCAGCCGCCGGTCCCGCCCACCCCGACGCCCTCCACCAAGGGCGGGCAGATCGCCCGCAGCGAGATCATGAGCCGTGCCGTGAACTGGCTGAACCGCGACATCCCCTACAGCCAGAGCGCCTACGCGTCCGACCCGGACGGCGACCACACCTACCGCACCGACTGCTCGGGCTTCGTCTCCATGGCCTGGCACGCGGCGAGCAGCTACACGACCCAGAGCCTGCCGGGCGTCGCCGCCACCATCTCCAAGTCCGACCTCCAGCCCGGCGACGCGCTGAACACCCTGGACGGGCACGTGGTGCTCTTCGAGAAGTGGGTCGACAAGGCCGCCGGGAAGTTCTCGTACATCCACGAGGCCAACACCGACGACGACATGATGCGCGGCCAGGACTACCTCAACGGGGGCAGCGACGGCCGCATCGCCGGCCACGCCGCCTCGGGCTACGTCGCCCTGCGCTACGACAAGGTCGTGAACGGCTGACCGAGGGCGCCGGAGGCCCACGGACGGAAGGCCGGACCTCCCACGGGCGGTCCGGCCTCCTCGTGTCAGAACTGGTACTGGCCGACGGTGATGAAGTACCGCAGCTCCTCCGGAGTGCTGCCGTTCAGGAGCCTCTGGCACTCCGCGTACAGCGCGTCGCTGATGCCCGGGCGGGCGAGGATGCGGAAGACATCCACGCGGTCGTCCTCGGCCTGGGCCAGACGCAGGCCGGTCTTCAGGAAGGCGGTGCGGTCCGCCGGGGTGCCGTCGAGGGCCTTGTTCGCCTCGCGCTTGACGCCCTTTCCGGTGGCCGGGTTGGTGTGCAGGATCCGCAGGATGGCGACCTTGTTGTCCTCGTCCTGGGCCTTCGCGTAGCCGGTGGCGAGGAAGGCGGTGCGGTCGGCCGGGGTGCCGTCCAGGGCCTTGTTGGCCTCGCGGGTCACGCCCTTGCCCGGCTTGCCGAACAGGATCCGGAGGATGGCGACCTTGTTGTCCTCGTCCTGGGCCTTCGCGAAGCCCGTGGTCAGGAACGCCACACGGTCCTCGGGGGTGCCGCTGAGGGCCGCGTTCGCCGCGCGGATCACGGACTTGCCGCTCGCCGGGTCCGCCAGGATCTTGGCGATGGCGGCGGCGTTCTCCGTGTCGGAGCCCAGCGCCGCGCCGGCCGGCGCGGTGACCGACGCCTTGACCGGTGCGGCGGCGGCCGAGCCGGCCGCGAGGGCCGGGGTGGCGAGGAGCAGGGCCGGAGCCAGGGCGCCGACGGTCAGCGCGAGCGCGGTACGGGTGAGCTTCATGGCGGTTTCCCCCACAGATCAAGGAACTTGGTCAAGAACCTTTGGCCTGAAGATCGTTACAGGGGGGGTCGGGGCTGTCCAACGAGGAAAGAGCCCCTAGAAGCCCACGGAACAGCCAACCGGAACGGCTAGCAGGGGTGGTCCGCGCCCGGCCGGGTGCCGATCATCTCGGCGATCCGCTCCGGGGCGACGGCCCGGGAGTAGAGCCAGCCCTGGCCCGTGTCGCAGCCCACGCGCCGCAGCCGCGCCGCCTGCCCAGCGGTCTCCACGCACTCCGCAGTCACCGTCAGCCCGAGTCGGTGCGCGAGCTGCACCAGGGCTTCGACGATGGTCTCGTCGGCCGGGTTCGGGTGCGTGCCCTCCTCGTAGCGGAATCCGCGGACGAAGGAACCGTCCAGTTTCAGAACTGATACAGGGAGCCTGCTGAGGTAGGCGAGGTTCGAGTAGCCGGTGCCGAAGTCGTCGATCGCGATCCGCACACCCATGTCGCTCAGCGCCTGAAGGGCCTGCAGGGGGCGGCCGGCCGAGCCCATCACGGCCGACTCGGTCAGCTCCAACTGCAGCAGCTGCGGGGCCAGGCCCGTCTCGGCCAGGATCTCCGCGACATCGCCCACGAGGTCGGAGTCCCAGACCTGGCGGACGGCGACGTTGACGGACACGAAGACGGGGGCGTCGCTGGGCTGTTCGATCTGCCAGCGCCGGGCCTGCCGGCAGGCGGTCCGCAGGACCCACTGCCCCAACTGGACGATGGACCCGTCCTCTTCGGCGATCCCGATGAACCGATTCGGCGTGAGTGTGCCGAATTGCGGGTGGTTCCAGCGCACCAGGGCCTCGACCCCACGCACGGCGCCGCTCTCCAGGTCCACGAGCGGCTGGTACTCCAGCTCGAACTCGCCCCGTTCCACGGCCGGTCGGAGCGTGGAGGAGAGGGCCTGACGCGTCATGCGGTGTGCGTTGCGTTCCGGGTCGAACAGCGTCCAGCGGGCCTTGCCGTCCGCCTTGGCCCAGTACAGGGTCGTGTCGGCGGCCTGCATCAGCCCGGTCGCCGAGGTGCCGGCCGTCGCCCGCTCCACGACCCCGATCGAGGCGGAGACCGACAGCCGCTGCCCGGCCAGGTCGAAGGGCTCCTGTACGGCGGCCAGCACGCTCCGCGCCAGGTCGGCGAGCTGTTCGGTGCCGGTGGAGTCCTCCACCAGCAGGGCGAACTCGTCGCCGCCCAGGCGTGCGACCAGGTGCCCGCCGGTGCGCCCGTAGCCGGACTGGTCGGCGCACTGGGTCAGCCGGGCGGCGACGGCGGTCAGCAGCCGGTCGCCGACCCGGTGGCCGAGGGTGTCGTTGACGGCCTTGAACCCGTCGAGGTCCAGGTAGCACAGCCCGATCCGGCCGGTGCCGCCGCCGTGTTCGTAGGAGGAGGCCTCCAGGGCGGCGGAGAGCCGCTCGAAGAACAGCGCACGGTTGGGCAGGCGCGTGACCGGGTCGTGCATCTGCAGGTGGCGCAACCGGGCCTGGAGGTCGCGGCGGTCGCTGATGTCGGCCACCGACAGCAGGACGTCCCCGGTACCGGGGACGGGTCCGAGCGTGACCTCGGTCCAGAGTGAATGTCCGTCGGGATGCTTGAGGCGGCGGGTGCAGCGCAGTCGGGCCTGTCGGCCGCGGAGCACCTCCTGGTACGCGGCCCAGGTGCGGGCCTCCGCGGCCAGGTCCACCAGGTCGGCGGCGGACCGGTGCACGAGGGCGTGCGGTTCGCTGCCGAGCAGCCCGGCGAAGGCCTGGTTGGCGGCGACCACGTAGCCCTCGCGGTCGACGACGGCCATGGCGAGGTGGGCCGCGTTGAAGGCGGCCCGGTAGTCGCGCAGGTCGGAGTCGGTGCGGTACGACGACGCCGGCGTGGCCTGGCCGGCCGATGCCGACGGCACTGCCGGCACTGCCGGCACTGCCGGGTGACGCTCCGTAATGGCCGATCGGATGCTGTCGGCCGCCGAACCGGTTCCTTCTGAGGTTCCGCTCACCGTTGGCTCCCGCAGTGTTCGTGAGTGTCCGCGCAGGAAAGTGTGCCGATCATAGAGGCTGTCGTGAGGCTCTATCCAGCGGCACCACCGGTTGAGACGGTTCGGTTCGGCGTGATGACGGATCGCCGACGCACGACCGGGCGATCGTTTCTGCGCGGCTCTGAGCATGCGGGGGCTTCTGCTGATCTCAGGTGATCGGTCGTGACGTTCTGTAGGCAGGGGCGTGAAGTTCGGGGGTCACCGACTTGCCGTATTACTCACTCGTGTGGGGCAGCGGAACAGGGCATTAGTAAGACAATCGCCTCAAGGTGGATGAACAGACACGAATCCACCACCGGAGGTCGATGTGGCGCGACAGCAGACACCCGGGGGAGTGGAACGCTCCCGCCTCCGAAGTACCGCCGCGGCGCTCACCTCCCTGACGGCGCTCGCCGCCATGTCGCTCGTCGCCGGTCCCGCGGTGGCCGACTCCGGAGCCGGACCCTGTGCGCTGACCCGCACCGCGGCGCACCACTCCCTCGGCCTGGACACCTGGAACGGCGCCTACCCCAAGCCGGAGCGCACCCTCGACGCCGTGATGGTCTTCCTTTCCTTCCCCGACCACCGGAGCACCCTGAGGACCGAGGAGATCGTCGGCGACTACTTCCCCGCCACCAGCGACTTCTTCGAGCAGGCCTCGTACGGACGGTTCCGGCTGGCCCCGCACCCGCAGAAGCAGTGGATCCAGATGCCCAAGCCGTCGACCGCGTACGGCATAAAGCGGGACTGGGCGGCCGGGGACCGGGCGTCCTACCTGCGGGACGCGGTCACCACCGCCGACGCCCAGGTGGACTTCCGCAAGTACGACGTCGTCTACTTCGTCGCCGACCCGGACGCGCCCGGCGTGGACTCCGACGCCACGAAGGTCGTCAACTTCGAGCACCCGATCGTCGCGGACGGCACGGAACTGCGGCGGATCGTCACCGTCTTCGAGCGCCACCCGCCGGACCGCAACGTCCTGGCCCACGAGACCGGGCACGTCTTCGACCTGCCCGACCTCTACCACCGGCCCACGGACGGCAAGGGCGACTGGGACACCTACGTCGGGGACTGGGACGTCATGGGCAGCCAGTTCGGCATGGCCCCGGACCTCTTCGCCTGGCACAAGTGGAAGCTGGGCTGGCTGGACCCCTCCCAGGTGGACTGCGTGCAGACGGGCTCCTCGATGCACACCCTGCAGCCGCTGGCCCAGGCCCCGCCGAGCGGCGGTACGGGCGGGACCCGGCTCGCGGTGATCCGTACGGGCCCCGGCAGCGCCATCGCCGTCGAGGCGCGGGGCTCCGCCGGCAACGACGGGGACACCTGCACGGAGGGCGTCCTGGTCTACCGGGTGCGCAACGAGGCCTCGTCGGGCGGCGGCCCCATCGAGGTGCTGGACGCGCACCCGTCGACGGAGGCGTGCTGGGACCGCTCGGTGTACCCGCCGCTGGCGGACGCGCCGCTGGAGGTGGGTGAGACGTACACCGTGCCGGGGGAGCGGATCACCATCGAGGTGGCGGACCGCACCCGGTCCGGCGCGTACACGGTGAAGATCACGACGTGACCGCCGGAGAACGACGGAGGCCCCCACGCGCGTGGGGGCCTCCGTCGTTCCTGCCGACGTGTCATGCGGGGGCGGCCCGCCGCCACGTGACGGCGATGTCGGCCATCACCAGGATGCCGATCACGATCACGAGCGCCCACAGGGTCTCGCCGTGCACGTCACCGAACGGGATGTAGACGGCGAGGCCCGCGGGGGCCATGCCGCGGTAGTGCGCGACGGCCTTCGTCGCATTGCGGGGCAGGGGTACGGGCAGCGAGGCCATCCGCCAGCCGGACTGCGGCTCCGGCTGCTCGCCGTGGGGCCGGCCTTCGAGCCAGGGCGGGGTGCTGTTCATGACGTCGTCTCCTCGTCTCTGGGCGTGACTGAGCGATGAGGGGGCTGCGCTTCCTCGATGGGGGCGCGGCACACCCGCCGTGCGGGAACGATCGAAGAGCGGAGTGCGGTCAGCCGGCCGGAAGCAGGTCGGGCGCCACGATCGCCACCCAGGCCTGAACGGAAGCTTCTTTGGTACTGAGCAGGGTGCGACGGAATCGGCTGACGGGCGGACGGCGCCGGTCCGGCCGGAGCCGGTCCCAGGCGGCATCGGTCACCGCCAGGACGAGCTCGGCGCGGCCGTCGGTGAGAGGGAGTCGGAGCTCGGGGGCGTCCAGGAGTCGGAAGGCATGGCTGATGTCCCTGCCGACATGGCCCTTGTCGTCCTGGACGGTCACCCCCGTGTGCAGGACGGCGCGCAACTGGATCCGCTCGGGGCGCGCGGCCCCCGCGTTGTGGTCGCGGAGCGCCGTGGCCAGCGAGGGCACGACGGTGTCGACGACGAGGCCGGGCTCGACGGAGGCATCGAGGAGGCTCATGATGCCGTCCCCGCGGTCGAGCATCTCGCAGGCCGCGGGTCGGATCCCTGCCCTCCGGAGCCCGGTCGTCAGGGCGTCGTACAGGACCCGTCGCATCGCCAGGCAGGCGCTGTCGGTGCGGTCGGGTCGAGTGAAGCCCACGATGTCCAGGCCCAGGAAGGTCTTGCGCACGGGCATGTGCATACGGCTACGCTAACACACTGTCAGTTCTACATGGAAGGAGTGTGAAAATTACCAGTTCTATGGGGTGTTGCCGGCCGCGAGCAGCCGCAGGACCGGAAGGTCGATGATGGCGATCCGGCTGCGGCTGGTCGTGACCACGCCCTGGCGACGCAGCAGGTGCAGGGCCTTGGTGACGGCCTCGCGGGACGCCCCGACCATCGCCGCCAGCTCGCCCTGGGTGAGAGGCAGGGCCGGCGATCCGAGATCCGGGCTTTCCGGTGAGGTGTCGAGCTGCTCGGCGAGGGTGGCGAGCTGCGAGGCGATGCGCTGGAGGACGGTCTGGGACGCCATTTCCAGACGGGCCTGGTCCGACTGGCGCAGTCGGGCCGTCAGGATGCGCACCAGGGTGCGCAGGACCTCCGGATGGGCGTCCAGGAAGGCGTTGAGCTGGGCGGCGGTGACGATGGTCGTCGTGACATCGGTCTTCGCGATCACCGAGGCGGACCGCGGCCGGCCGTCCAGCGCCGCCATCTCGCCCACGATGTCCGGGCCTTCGCGCAGCCCCAGGATGACCTCGTGGCCGGTCTCGGCGCTGACCACGACCTTGGCGGTGCCCTCTTGCAGCAGGATCGCGTGCGTCGACGGCTCGTGCTCGCGCAGGATCACGTCTCCGGGCGCGTACCGGACCTGGACGCCGAGGTCCCGAAGGGCGGCCGCGTGCTCGCCGGCCAGGGCCTCCCACAGATCGCTCTTGCCAGTCATGACCGCTTCCTCGGTTGGTACGCGCGACCCGTACAACGTAGACCAGGAACGCCAAAAGCCGCCCTTCCCGAAGGAAGAACGGCCTTGTCAGGCGATTACCTCGCTGTGCGCCGCCAGGGACTCGAACCCCGGACCCGCTGATTAAGAGTCAGCTGCTCTAACCAACTGAGCTAGCGGCGCTTGGTGACGAGAGAGACATTAGCAGGAGGATCCGCGGAACGAAAAATCGATATCCCCAGGTCCGGTCGGTGCGGGGCTGCGGGCCGCCCGTACGAAGGCCCAGAGCAGGGCCTCGGGCCCGGGAAGCCAGGGCTCGCGCGCGTCCGGGGCCACGAGCCACCGGGACTGGCCGGGCGTGGCGGCCAGCGGCGGCACGGTGACGGCGTCGCCACGGCCGTGGCACAGCGGCGCCGGGGCGGTACGGGAACCTCCCCACTCCTCCCACGCCAGCAGGGCGGGCAGCCGGTGCGCGGTGCCGGGCGCGGCGAACAGCAGCATCCGGCCGCGGTGCACGGCGACCGGCCCGGAGCCGGGGCCCTCGGCCCACAGCAGGTCCAGGACGCGGCGCCCGAGGACGAGCGGGACGTTGACGACGTCGAAGGGATCCCCGCAGGGCAGCGTGGCGGGCAGCCCGGGCCGCGCCTCCCACACCGCGAGGGTGCGCCGGGGGTGGGCGGCTGCGGAGGCGAGCCAGGCGGCGCCCTGCGGGGTGACGTGGGTGGCGGGCGCGGTGCGGGCGTGGGCCGTCGTCAGCGTCGTCATATGCCAGGTGTACCCGCCGTAGCGATATGGATGCCTGGAGTTACCGAAAACCGGGACGGGAAGGGTGCCGCTGGAGTATTTTGCGCACCGTCGGTCCGCTGCGTTCGGCGGTGCGCGCTCGACGGCCTACGTGAGGTCGGTGCCGGTGCCGCGCTGGAGGGTCTCGCCGAATTCGATCATCTTGAGGGCGTAGTCCTCGGTCCACTCCGCCTGCTCGGCGATCAGCGCCGGCGAGAGCCGGTCGAACCGGCGGGGATCCGCCAGCTGGGCCGCCGCCAGGGCCTGGAACTCCACCGCCCGCTCCTGCGCGGCCCGGAAGGCCAGCGTCAGCTCGGTCGCACGGGTCAGCAGCTCCCGCGGGTCCTCGATCGACTCCAGATCGAAGAAGTGCTCCGGGTCCGCCACGGCCTCCGAGGGCTCGAAGAGCAGAGGCGCCGGCCGCAGCCGCCGCTCGGTCCGCTCGGGCTCTGCCATGCGTGTCCTCCTGCTGCGCGTGCGAAGTGATTCCGGGCCACCGTCCATTGTCCAACGCCACGCAAGACCCCTGCGCGACGGGCTGGAACACCCGTACGGCCGATGGGACGCACGAGCAGATCGACAGGCTCGGTGACGAGGGAGTCGCACGCGTGATCGGCCGGCGCCGACATCCGCACCGCGATCCCGGGCTTCCCGACCGCGCGGCGGCCTGCCCGCCGCCACCCGGGTCGCGGGTGCGGACCGGGTGGTGGAGGTGGGCGGCGCCCGCGGCTACGACGGCACTCCGCTCACCGGCGTACGGCTCACCGGCGTACGGCCGCACGCGCACGCCGCGTACGGCCGTCCGGCGGGGAGCCGACTCAGACCGTGACGGCCTCGGCGGCGCGCCGCGCGGCCAGTTCGGCCACGTCGTCCAGGACCCCGGCGAGTTCGCCCGCGAGCGTCTCCGAAGCCTGGAAGCCCTCGGGGCCGAGCAGCTTGGGGATGCCCGGGATCGCGACGGAACGCTCGGCGGGCAGCATGCCGAGCCGGGTGAGGATCGGCAGCAGCATCTCGGCGGCCGGGGCGCCGCCGGTGGGGCCGGCGCTGTAGCTGACGATGCCGACCGGCTTGCCCTTCCACTCGTTGTAGAGGAAGTCGATGGCGTTCTTGAACGGGGCCGTGAAGCCGCCGTTGTACATCGGCAGGACGAAGAGGAAGGCGTCGGCCGAGTCGACCAGGGCGCTCCAGTCGCGGGTGTGCTGGTGCGCGTAGTTGCCGGTGGAGGCGTATTCGGGCTCGTCGAGGAAGGGCAGGGCGATCTCGGCGAGGTCGACGGAGGTGACGTCGAAGCCGCCCCGCTCGCGGGCCTGCTCGGTGACCCACCGGGCGAGCGGGCGGCCGGCGGAGGTGGGGCGGGTGGCGGCGGAGATGACGTGCAGGCGGGTCATGGTGAGTGCTTCCGATCGAGGTGATTGTTGACGTGTCATCTATAGAAGCGGGGGTCTGGGTGACATGTCAACCAGATAAGTGATGTGTCACCGACCTGGCTAGAGTGGCGGACATGACCCCCGCACCGGAGCCAGGGCCCCGCTGGCTCACCGAGTCCGAACAGGACGCCTGGTACGCGTGGCGGCGGATGTTCCCGCTGGTCAACGCCGAGATCGCGCGCGACCTCACACAGGACAGCGGGCTCTCCGAGGCCGACTACGACGTCCTGTCGGTGCTCGGCTCCACGGACGGCCACCGTATGCGCATCAGCGCGCTGGCCGAGCTCATGCGCTGGTCCCGCAGCCGGCTGTCCCATCAGCTCACCCGCATGGAGCAGCGCGGCGCCGTCCGCCGGGAGGGGGTCGCGGGCGACGGCCGGGGTGCGGAGGTGGTCCTCACCGAGGCCGGCGTCACCCTGATCACGGAGGCGGCCCCGCTCCACGTGGAGTCGGTGCGCCGTCACCTCGTCGACGCGCTGACGCCGGAACAACTGCGCACCCTGGCCGAGGTCGGCGAGGTACTCCGCGAACGGCTGGGCGCCCGCCGCAAATCCTGAGCCGGCCGCCGGGGGATCGCCCGCGGCGGCGCCGCCGGATTCCCCGGCCGGCCGCGTCCTGCGGGCCTGCGGGCCTCAGACCGTGAATCCGGAGATCCGTACGTGCGCGACGTCCCCGTCCTCGTAGTCGAGCTCGATGCGCACTCCGTCCGCGAGCCGGTGGCCGGCCTCGTCCTTGACGGGCGCGCGGCCCGGCAGCTGTGGATACGCGCACGCGTCGGAGTCCGTGCAGTCCCCGGAGGTCTCCGCGTCGGGATAGGAAGCCCGCAGCCATGCCTCCGTCTCCCCTCGGGGCGCACGGAAGTCCAGCTCGTACGAGATGCTCAACCACTGGCCGGTGGTGCACTTCCGGTCGTGCGTCCCTGCGGGCAGCTCGGCGGCGCGGACGAACCTGGCCGCCCTGTCGCACGGCACGCCCAAGGTGCCGACGAAGGCCGCCGACACCTGGTACGCCCACCAGCCTCCGACGGCCAGTGCGGCCGTCGTGCCGGTGATCACGAGCCACCGGGTGAGGCGCTTGCGTCGTACGGGCATAACTGAAGAACCCCCTGGTCGGCATCACTTGAACATGTTCAAGGATGCGATCGGGGGGCTCCTGGTTCCACATCCGCCCGAAGATCACGACGACCGGGCGACCGGCCCTGCGGACCTTCCCTACGGTCGCCAGGGCACCCGGTGCTCGGCCGGATGGGCCAGAACCGAGTGGTTCGCCTCCCGGCATCAGAAAACAGGATCACCATGTAATGTCGCCGAGTGTAGATGGGGACTACGCAGGGGGTAACGACATGCCGTACAAGCTGTCACCGGGTACTCGTGTCCTGAAGATGCGGCGCATCAGTCGAGACTCTGAGGACAGTTCTGCGCTGGCGCGTCAGGCCGAAGCTCTGGACGGCGCAGTCGGGGAGAGCCGGTTCGATGTGGTCGGGGACGTAGAGGACTCGTTCATCTCGGGTGCGGTCCGCCCCGAGGAGCGGCCTGGCCTTGGCAGGTGGATGCGTGAGCCGCTCTGGTACGAGTGGGACGCGATCATGGTCACCTCCCTGGACCGCATCACTCGGAACCAGACCCACTGGGAGATGTTCGCCGACAAGTGCTACCAGGACGGCAAGGACGTCATCTGCCTTGATGACCCGGCCCTGGACATCACTCCTGGCAATGGCCGGATGACCGCTTACATCAAGGCGACACAAGCCCAGGAGTACCGGGAAGCCATCGTGCAGAAGCGCCGGAATCAGACTCAGTACTACCGCGACGAATGCCTTTGGGGCGGCGGGACTTGGCCCTTCGGCTATCGACCGGTCCTCACGGAGTATCAGGGCCGGCAGCGCTACAAACTGCTCATCGACCGCGTGACGGGTCCGCTGATCCGTGAGGCGTACGAGCGAATCGCGGAGCAGGGGTGGTCCATGAGCCGTCTCTGTCAGGACTGGAACGAGCGCGGGGTCCTCACGTCGCAGGACTATCAGCGGAGCGTCAACGGAGCCGAGAAGAAGGCCGGGGTCAAGACGGCCGTCAAGGGATCCAAGTGGACCACGTCCACCCTGGGGAAGATGCTGAAGAAGCCGATCCTCAAGGGGATCGCCATGCACAAGGGCGAGCCGCTTCTTCGTGACGGAGTTCCTGTTCGATGGGCTGATCCCATCCTCAGTGACGAGGAATTCGACAAGTTGCAGGCGGCGGTATCGGCACTGGGTCGGCATCGTGCCGGAATCAAGTCCAATGCATCTCCCATGGCGGGCGTGCTCTATTGTCCGTGCGGCAGGAAGATGTACGAGAACAGCTCGATCGGGAAGCTGAACACGGGAGACGTTCGGCAGCACAAGTACTTCCGTTGCTCTTCCTGGTCCAACGGCAAGGCCTGTGACTTCTCCGTCTCCTGGTCTCAGGATCAGGTGTACGCGGCTGCGGAGCATGCGTTCCTCGTCAAGCTGGGTGGCGAAGAAATCACCGAGCGCCATTATGTTCCGGGTAGGGACAACAGGAAGCAGATCAAGGAACTTGAGCGCGCCATCGATAATCTGTCGCAATCAATCACCTTGGCCGCCTCTCCTGTGGTGGTCGCCTCTCTGACCCGCGCGATGGAGGCGCATGCGTCCAACCTCGAGGAGCTGATGGCCGAACCCTTCGTCCCTGGTCGCTGGGAGGCCACTGGCACCGGCCAGACCTACGCCGAGAAGTGGTCTGCAATGACAGGGCGGAAGGAACAGGGGTCCTTCCTTCGTCAGGCCGGCATGCGGCTCTTCATCTGGGGCCGCCCGGGGGCGAAGGGGCGAGGCATCGCCGTCCACGTCATCTCTCCGAATGACGTCGCCGAGAGGGCGAGTGATGCTTTGGCCGGCTCCGTTGATCCGGCTGACGAAGAAGCGTGGAACCTTGAAGCTTTGAAGATCTTCAACAAGGTCCTAGGGGCGGAGATCGACGAGTTGAGGTCCGTGCCTCTTCAGTAAGACCATGGCCCCCTGTTCATGCAGGGGGCTTTCTTGTTGGTCAGTACGCCTCTACGGCGAGCAGTGAGAGACGAGTGGAGATCTACGGCCGCCACGAGACGCGATGGTTGGACCAGAAATCCCATGTGGTCATCATCGCCTCCCAGCCGTCCGGGAATTTGACCGTCACGCCCAACTGGACCGGCTCCGTCGACGGATGGTCGTCCAGCAGCTCCGCTATGCCCGCCCGGGCCACCACCACGCACGCGTGCCGGTGCCGCGACGCCAGCACGCACAACCGGCCCGTCTCCAGATGGAAAGCCGTCGCGTCCGGGCGGCCCGACAGCGGGTGCAGGACCACCGTGAGGTCGTACTCCCGGCCCTGCAGCCGGTTCGCGGTGTCCACCGTGACCCCCGTGACCCCGAGCGAGGCCAACGCCGCGCGGACCGCGGCCGCCTGGTCGCGGTGAGCCGTACCGACCGCGATCCGGTCCGCCGTCAGCGGAGCGGGCGCCGGGGACTGCTCGTCGGAGGTCACCGCCCCGCGGTCCAGGGCCCGACGGACCACCAGGGCCACCGCCCGCACCGCCTCCGGGTCGGTGCGCGGGGTGTGCCGGGCCGGCAGCTCCAGCAGGCCCCAGCCCGCCTCCGCCGCCTCGTCCAGCACCCGATCCGGCCCCGACCCGTCCGAGGGCACCCCGTACGCCAGCCGCCGCTCGCCCGGACCCGTACCGCTGCGGAACTGCGTGTACGGGTAGAAGGCGCGCGAGACCAGCGGCGCCGCCGTCGCCGGGAGCCGCCACGACACCGGCAGCCGGTGCTGCGGCAACTGCGGATTGTGCGCGAGCAGGGTGCTCACCGCCGAGGCCGAAGGGTCGTAGGACAGACCCGCCCACTGCTCCGCGCCGACCACGCTGAACGGATCCAACTGCCCGGGATCGCCCACGAACAGCGCCCGCTCGAACAGCCCGGCCACGGCCAGCAGCGCGTCCGAACGCATCTGGTACGCCTCGTCGACGATGGCGTGCTCCCAAGGCTCCACATCCTTGACGAACGCCCACTTCGCCGCCGTGGAAATGGTGATCGGCAGCTCCGCCAGGTCCTTCGGCTTGGCCGACAGAGTGACCGAGGGCAGCTCGCGCAGCGCCGGGTCGTAGGCGTCCCCGTCACTGCTGTGCAACCGGCCGACCTTCAGCTCCGGGTCCTTGTCGGCGAGACGCAGCACCAGGTCGTCGACCTGCGCGTTGGTCTGCGCCACCACCATCAGCCGGCGGCCGGCCGCGGCCAGCTCCCGGGCCGCCCGGACCACGAGCGTGGACTTGCCGGCGCCCGGCGGGGAGTCGACGACCACGCCCCGCTCGGTCCCGTGCAGGGTGTCGGCCAGGATCGCGGCGGTCGCCCGGGCGGCCGCCGCACCCGGGTCGAAGGAAGCGGTCGTGGTCACAGCAGGTCCTCGTCGGTCACGGAGTCGGGCAGGGGAAGGGTGCCCGCCGATCCCGGCGGGCCGCCGTGCGTCCACGGGGTCTGCTCGGGCTCCGGAAGCTTCGGGCCGCCCCGCGCGTCGTGCTCGAAGAGCGTCCAGCACAACCGGTCACCCTTCTCCGGGACGGACCCCGGCTCGGGGTCCCGGCCACGGCCCATCTTGTCGAGGAGCCGCAGCACCACCTGCCCACCCTCCTCGAAGCGGACGAACTGCGCACTCTGCGGACGCCCGTCCAGCGAACGGAACACCTTCCCGCCGCCCTCGTCCGCGAGCTGCGGCCGGTCCTCCGTCACCACCGTCACCAACGGGCGCGGACTCGGCCGCTTCGACTCCGTCCACTCCATCACCACCTCGGTGACCTCACCGGCGAAGGCCTCGCCCGCGAGCCGCCGGCCCGCCATCACCAGCGGGTCGTCCAAGGCCTCCTGCGCGTCGAGCCGCACCTGCTCCGTCTCCCGCGTGGCCAGCTTCTGGGCCGCCGTCACCGCGTCGTCGCGGCGCGGCTGCGGCGGCTCGCCCGCCCGGACCCGGTCCCGGTGCCCGGTGTAGGACCAGCGGTCGCGCGTCCAGCGCTCCTCCGCGCGCTCGCCCGGCGGCAGGGCGCGCAGCAGGTCGATCGCCTCCCAGGTCTTCCACCAGGTGCCCGACAGCTGGGATTCCACCAGCCGGCGCACCTCCCGCTCGGCCGCCCGGACATGCCGGTCGTCGTCCCCGAGCCCGGCCGCCAGGTCCGTACGCGCGGCGTCGTACCGGGCGATGGCCGGAGCCAGCAGCTTGTTGTCGAAGGCCGGGTCGGTCGCCGGACCGGCGGGCGGGCACAGCAGTTGGCCGTCCTTGTCCCGGCCCAACTCGGCCCGGTGGGCCTCCTCGGCACCCGACCGGCCCTCGGGCGGAGCGATCCAGCCCAGCAGCGCGGCCAGGTGCTGGTCCTCCAGGTTGCTCTGGCCGGTGGCCCAGTGCCGGGACAGCAGGTCCGTCGCCGACAGCAGCATCGAGGAGCCGGGCACCCGCGAACGCTCGGCGAGGTGCGTGAACCAGCGCCCGAGCATCGGCACCTGCGAAGGCGCCGGATACGGATTCTCCGGATCCTCCTCGGCGGTGCGCCGGAAGCGCATCGAGCGCCCCAGCAGCCGTACGTACTCCACGCCCGCCCGGCTCGGCACGATCAGCTGCGGCGCGTCCACGCACAGCTCGGTCTCGACCTTGACCCGCTTGCCCGTCTCCGGGTCGGTTTCGCTGCGCTCCGCCGGCTCCACGGCGTCCGCGTACGCGTCGATGTGGGCCAGCACTTGCGCGGCCAGGTCCGCGAGGAAGGCCCAGCGGCGGTCACGGTCGCGCGGCTGGGGTATCACGAACAGCCGCGGCTCGTGCCGGTCGGTGCCCACCATCGCGCCCAGCGGGGCACCCGCCTCACCGGCCGTGGTCAGCGGCACGAAGACCATCGGGCGCTCGCTCAGGTGGCGGTGCCGCACGGTCGCGAGCGGCTGGGCGCGACCCGCGCGTACGGCCTCCAGCCGGGCCAGGGTACTCAGCAGGGGCATGCGGGGGTCTCCGGGGAGGGGTGCGGCGGACGGGCGGCGGCCAGTTCCAGGGCCTCGGCGCGCAGCCGGGCGGCCCGGTGCAGCGCGGCGGCGGTCGGATCCTCGGCGGAGCCGGTCCCGGCGGCCGCCGCGAGCGCGGCCTCGACGGTGGTCAGCCCGCCCAGCTCACCGCGGACCGACCGGCCCAGCGCGGTGACCTGGTCGGCGGAACGGGCCCGGTCACGGCAGTGGAAGGCGAGCTCACAGGCGGCCAGGCACTCGGGGGCGTAGGCGGCGTCGACCGCGGAAACGGCCTCCACGAGCTCTTCGGCGGTCCGCGTCGCCGGGTCGAAGCTGAGGCCCTCGGGCAGCGCGGCGGCCAGCTCCTCGACGCGGGTCAGCCGGTCCAGCTGGCGGCGGGTCACCGAGCGCTCGCGACGGATGTCGACGGGGGCGGCGGTGGGCAGGTTGGAGAAGTCCTTCGGGCAGACCAGCAGCACGGTGTGCCCCACCTCGGCGCCGGGCAGCTTCCCGGCGGTCCGCTCCAGGGCCAGCACGTAGACGGCGGCCTGCCGGGCGGCGGCGCCCACCTTCGCGGCGTCCGCGGCGCCGTCGATCATCGGGAACGACTTGATCTCCACGACGGTCCAGCGGCCGTCGGGATGGACGACGACGGCGTCGGGCTCCAGATAGGCCGGGGAACCGGCCACCTCCAGAGCCAGCATCGGGTGGTCCAACAGAGTCCAGGCCCCGCTGTCCCGGCCGGCGGCGGTCGCCTCGCGCAGCGCGAGCGCGGTCCGCGCGGCGCGGCCCTCGGGCCCGGCGGCGGTCAGATCGGGGACGCGGGCGCCGGCACCGGGCGGCTCGGCGGCGGGCGCCAGGTGCGCGTGGACCAGCCGCAGCAGCTCGGCTCCGCCGTCGCCCTTGACCTTGGCCTCGAAGGAGTTCCCGCGGACTATGGCGAACTGCGACTGCCCGAAGGAGGCGGGCGAGCCGAGCGCCGTGGCCAGGGCGGTCTTGTCCACACCGGCGCCGTCGAGCAGGGCGCGTCTGCCGCAGCCGGGATTGGCGGCGAGGGCCGCCAGTGCCCGGGCGTCGAGCGGACGGGGCGGCACGGCGGGGCCGCGCAGACCGGCGAGCCGCTGCCGCAGAGTCGTCGGCTGCGCGGGGCTGCTGGGCGGGTAGGAGCTCACCCGCGGAAGTGTCCCATCCGCCACTGACAATCGGGGACGTAGTGCGGAAACCGGTGGTGGGGACCGGTGCTCCCCGGTGCCCGGCTGTTGGATGATGGACGGACTCGACTCGACCGGGAGAATTCACATGGCCCCCCGCATCCTGCTGGCCCGCCACGGCCAGACGGCGTGGTCCCAGCTCGGCAAGCACACCGGACGCACGGACGTGCCGATGCTGGAGGAGGGCAGGCTGGGCGCGAAACTGCTCGGCGAGCGACTGGCCCGGGACCCCTGGCGGGGACTGCCGGGCGTGGAGGTCCGCACCAGCCCGCTGGTGCGGGCGAGCGAGAGCTGCGACCTGGCGGGCTTCGGGGCGCGGGCCGAGCCGTGGGACGCGCTGATGGAGTGGGACTACGGCGAGTACGAGGGCATGACCCCGGCCGAGATCCAGGCCGTGCGGCCGGGCTGGCTGATCTGGCGCGACGGGGTCCCGGGCGGTGAGTCCGTGGCGGACGTCGCGGCGCGGGCGGACGAGGTCGTCGCGTGGGCCCGGGCGGCGGAGCGGGACGTGCTGGTCTTCGCGCACGGCCACATCCTGCGCACGCTGGCCGCCCGCTGGCTGGGCTTCGAAGCCTCCTTCGGTGCCCGCATCCGCCTGGAGCCGACCTCCCTCTCGGTCCTGGGCTGGGCGTACGGCGCGCCGGCGCTTGAACGCTGGAACGACACGGGCCACTTGGACGTGTAGCCCGGCCCCTGCGGTGTGCCCGGCCCCTGCGGGGTGCTCGGCGGTGTGCGGTGTCTGCCGGGCGCTGCTCGGGCCCGCGCCTCAAACGCCGGCGGGGCTGGATGTGCGGGCTCCTGCGGGGTGCTCGGCGGTGTGCGGGCCGTCTGCCGGGCTCTGCCCTGGCCCGCGCCTCAAACGCCGGCGAGGCTGAAAATGCGGGCCCGTGTCTCGATGGGGCCGGGGCTGAATGTGCGGGCCCGTGCCTTGGTGGGTGGCGGGGCTGGATGTGGGGGCTGTCGGTAGGTGTCGGGGTGGGGGG
>NZ_JBGBPT010000105.1:0-28376 GCF_041106355.1 Streptomyces sp. BF23-19
CGGCCGCCTGCGGCGGCGGGGCGAACCCGGGCGAGGCGGCGGCCGGGGCCTGCTGCGCCGGCGGCGCCTCCTCGGCGACCTCGCCGCCGAAGTTCCGCAGCAGCGCGTCGAGGCCGCCGTCGAAGCCCTGGCCGACGGCGGCGAAGCGCCACACGTCCTTCAGGTAGAAGTCGCCGAGCATCACGGCCCGCTCGGTGGTGAACTCCGCACCGGTGAACGCGTACCGGACGACCTCTTCGCCGCCGGCCACGATCCGGATGTAGCCGGGACCGATCTGCGACATCTGTCCGGCACCGTCGATGGTGGCGGTGAAGGACAGTTTGTGGATGGCTGCCGGAATGCGGTCCAGCGTCACCCGGAAGGATTCGGTGTCGCCCGACTGCGCACCGAGTTGCTGAATGGACTCTTCCGGCGACTTCGGCTGATTGAAGAAGACGAAGTAACGGTCGTCCGACAGCTGCTCGTTGGCGTCCAGGCCGAAACAGCTGATGTCGAAGGCGAGTCCTGACCCTGCGATCTGGACGCCTACGTACAGATCGGTGCCCGCCGTGAGATCACTGATCTTGGCCTTGTGGCCGCGTTGGAATTCCCTGGCCATACGTACGACCGTCCCCCATCCCGACTGTGAATGCGTGCCGCTCAGGCTAACGGCAATCGCCGACATCCGGCCAAGCCGGTACCGACCCGGTACAAAACCCTGCGTGCGACACGCGGGACGGCCGGCGGGCCGACGGGTGGGCCGGGGGTCGGGCCGGCGGGCTCATTCCTCGCGGGCGGTGGGGACCTTCGGCAGCCGCTCGGCGGCGACCACGCCCTCCAGGTAGCCGCGGGCCCGCTCGGTGCGCGGGTACGCCTCCAGCAGTTCCCAGAAGCGGGGTCCGTGGCCGGGTACGAGGAGGTGGGCGAGCTCGTGCAGGAGCACGTAGTCGACGACGTACTCGGGCATCCCCTGGAGCCGGTGCGAGAGCCGGATGCTGCCTTCGGCGGGGGTGCAGGAGCCCCAGCGGGTGTTCTGGTTGGTGACCCAGCGGACCGTGCGGGGGCGGGCCCGGCCCTCGAAGTACTGCTCGGACAGCTGCGCGGCCCGCTCGGTGAGCTCCGCGTCCCCGAAGGTGCGTCTGCTCTCCTGCGCGGCCAGTTTGTCGAGCATGACCCCCACCCAGCGCTGCTCCTCCGCCTCGGACATCCGGGCAGGGATGAGCACGACCGTACGGTCACCCTCGCGATAGGCGGATACGGTCCTGCGGCGGCGCGCGCTCCGGCGGACTTCGACGGCACGCTGCGGTGGGTCGGCTGACACGCCACGACGGTACCCGGTCGTGGTGGCGGAAGTCCCGCCCGTCCGCGGTTCGAACACGAGGGATTCACAGCCGATTTCCGGAACCCCATTTCCCTTCATCTCATATGCCTAATACCTCGCACCTGTGGACAAATTCCTGCGCGGATTCCGGTGGGCGGGCACTGTGGCGGAAGAGCGGGAAACGGACGGTGCGACTGCGCACGGATATCGAGGGGGACCGGACATGTATCCGAGGGTGAAGCCGGCGTTGGCGCGGGCCTGGCGGGATCTTCAGACGGTTCAGTTCGGGGTGACACCCGCCCACGCGGTGGTGCTCGGCCCCGTGGACACGGCGACGGGCACGCTGATCGACCGGATCGACGGGACCCGGGGGATGGAGCTGCTGCGGACCGAGGCCTCGGGGATGGGGCTGCCGGACGGCCGGGCCGACGAGGTGGTCAGGACGCTGGCGGGGGCCGGTCTGCTCGACGACGCCACGGCGGGCGGACCCCGGGCCCAGGCCCTGCGCGCGTTCCCGGAGACCGTGGAACGGCTGGGGCCCGACCTGGGTTCGCTGTCCCTGGTCCGCCGGGAGCCGGGTGGGGACCTACGGGGGATCGCCGCCCGCCGGGCGATACGGGTCCGGGTGCGCGGAAGCGGCCGGGTGGGGGCGGTGATCGCCGCGGTCCTGGCGGGGGCCGGTGTGGGCCGGGTCGAGGTGCTCGACGGGGGCCGGGTGGAGCCGGCGGACGTGGCGCCGGGTGGGCTGGACCCCGGGAGCGTGGGCCGGCCGCGGGCCGATTCCGCGGGCAGGTTGGTGCGCGAGTCGGCCCCGGGGCGCACCCCGCGGATCGGGGAGGAGCAGGGGGCGGAGCCGGGGCTGGCCCTGGTGATCGTCGCGCCCCGGGACGGGCTGCAGGCCTGGGCCCCGGATCCGGACGCCGCGGCGGACTGGGTCGCCGCGGGCATCCCGCACCTGTACGCGGGGGTGTTGGAGGGGACGGGGCTGGTGGGGCCGCTGGTGCTGCCGGGGTCGACGGCCTGCGCGGGGTGCATGGAGCGTGACCGGGTGGACCGGGACGCGGCCTGGCCCAGGATGCTGGTGCAGTGGCGCTCGGCCCACCGCCGCCGCGCGAGCGCGGCCTGCGACCTGGGCCTGTCCACGGCGGTGGCCGGACTGGCGGCGGCCCACGCGTTGGCCTTCCTCGACGGACAGTTGCCCGCTTGCACCGCCTCCCGCTGGGAGGCGGCCCTCCCCGCCCTGCACTGGGAATCCAGCCCGGTCCGCCCGCATCCCGAGTGCCCTTGCGGGGCCGGCGGGTCACCTGAGGAGGAACGGGCGGGGAGCGGCCGGGAGGGCCATGACAGGATGCGTTGAGGCTGTCGGGTCGGCGGAGCCCTTCCTGAATCCGCCGGTAGCGGCGCAGCTGTCTGGGACATGGAGGGGCGTATGTCTGATCTTCCCCGGAAGGCGGTCACCCGTACCGTCAAGCTGGCCGCGCTGCCGCTCGGCATCGCGGGCCGGGCCACGTGGGGGCTGGGCAAGCGGATCGGGGGCAAGTCCGCGGAGATCGTGGCGCGCGAACTCCAGCAGCGCACGGCCGAGCAGTTGTTCCGCACCCTCGGGGAGTTGAAGGGCGGTGCCATGAAGTTCGGGCAGGCCCTGTCGGTCTTCGAGTCGGCCCTGCCGGAGGAGGTCGCGGGACCCTACCGGGCGGCGCTGACCAAGCTCCAGGAAGCGGCCCCGCCGCTGCCCGCGGCGACGGTGCACCAGGTACTGACGGACCGTCTCGGCGCGGACTGGCGGGATCTGTTCGAGGAGTTCGAGGACAAGCCGGCCGCGGCGGCCTCCATCGGGCAGGTGCACCGGGCGGTGTGGCACGACGGCCGGCAGGTGGCCGTCAAGGTCCAGTACCCGGGGGCCGGTGAGGCGCTGCTGTCGGACCTGAAGCAGCTGGGCCGGTTCGCGGGACTGCTGGGGCCACTGATCCCCGGCATGGAGATCAAGCCGCTGATCAAGGAGTTGCGCGACCGGGTCGCGGAGGAGCTCGACTACGAGCTGGAGGCCGAGGCCCAACGGACGCACGCGGACGCCTTCGTGGACGACCCGGACGTGGTCGTGCCGGACGTCGTGCACCAGGGCGACCAGGTGCTGGTGACCGAGTGGATGGAAGGGACCCCGCTGTCGGAGGTGATAGCCGACGGCACCCAGGAGGAGCGGGATCGCGCCGGACAGCTGCTGGCCGGATTCCTGTTCTCCGGTCCGGCGCGCACCGGTCTGCTGCACGCCGACCCGCACCCGGGCAACTTCCGGCTGATACCGGGGGCGGACGGCCGGACGCGGCTGGGGGTCCTGGACTTCGGCACGGTCGACCGGCTGCCCGGGGGCTGGCCCAAGCCCATCGGCAGGTCGTTGCGGATGACGCTGGACGGTGACGCCGAGGGGGTCTACGGGCACCTGTGCGCCGAGGGGTTCGTGAAGGAGTCCGTCGAGCTGGAGCCCGACGCGGTGCTGGACTACCTCAAGCCGATCATCGAGCCCGCCGAGGCCGAGGAGTTCACCTTCACCCGGACGTGGCTGCGCGGCCAGGCGGCGCGGATCGCCGATCCCCGCTCCCCCGCGCACCAGTTGGGCCGGCAGATCAACCTGCCGCCCTCCTACCTGCTGATCCACCGCGTGACGCTGAGCACCATCGGGGTGCTGTGCCAGCTGGGCGCGACGGTGCGGCTGCGGGACGAACTGGACACCTGGCTGCCGGGGTTCGCCTCCGGCGAGTGACCGCGTAGGCGCGTCACCACCAGGACGAGTCGAGTCTGCCCTCGATCGCCCGGAGGTTGGCGCGCGCGCAGTCGACGCAGAAGTACTGTCTGGTCCCGTTCTCCACCGAACAGGTCCAGGTGGGTGGGATCTCGCCCGGGGCCTTGGCGCCGCAGCCCGCGCAGACGACGGGCTGGGCCTCGGATCCCGACGGGCCGGGGTGGGGAGTCGGCTGGTCCACCTCCAGACGATATCCCCGTTCGGGGCGGACAGCCCGGTGCAACGCACCGGGGGGACCGGTCCGTGCGGACCGGTCCCCCCGGGGGATGCTGCTTTCAGCTCTTAGTGCATGACGGCCATGGCCAGCGCGCGCCGGGCGCGCAGGGAGACGCGCTCGGCACGCCGCTGCATGCGGCGGGCGGCGACCAGGCGCACGGCGTGACGCTCGGCGTCCGCCTCACGCATGCGGTCGTCCATATGGGCGCGAGCCAGGGCTTCTGGGATGAGTTGCATTTCGCGGGTCCTGTTCTGACGCGAGGTGATCGCGCCGGCGGTGATGAAGTCTGCGTGGGCGGCGCCGTGGGGCTGCTCGCTCGTGGAGTAGGAGGTCATGAGGGCCTGCTTCAAGGGGTCGTGCGTCAGGGGGCGGTCGATGGTTCCGATGGCGGTCATGCCGCGACAACCGGGTTCTTGCGCGGACGGCCACGGGGACGCTTGCGGGCGACGACGACACCCTGGACGAAGAGCTCGCCACCCCAGACACCCCAGGGCTCGCGGCGCTCGATCGCACCGGCGAGGCAGGCCTCGACCAGCGGGCAGGTGCGGCAGAGGGACTTGGCGTACTCGACGTCCGCCGGGGACTCGGCGAAGAAGACCTCGGGGTCGAAGGTGCGGCACGGGACGGGTACGCCGAGGTTCTCGATGGCGTCGTCGAGCGCGGTCAGCGCGGTGAGCGGGGTCAAGGTGTGGTCCTCCGGGACTGCGGGCGGGGAGTTCAGCTGGGTCTGCGGTACGGACGGGGCGTGCGCTTCGAGTTGCACGGTGGTTTCTTCCTCGTCTTGTTCGGCTAGTCGTTCCGGCCGGTCGGCCGGGTTCGGCTGGGTTGTGCTCTCACACCGACTGGCAAGGCCAGTCCCGAGACCCCTTCGCTCCGTCGCCCCCGGTCGGGGACAAACAGAAGGGCCGCGGATCCCGGGTGGGGTTCCGCGGCCCTGAAGGCGCCGGCCTGATCATGCGATCAGGCTGGATCACTCCAGGGTTCGAGCCCGCGGAAGGCCCACATCAGGTGGTGCTGCTGCTTCGTCTGCTTCTTCAGGGATCCGGCACCGGCTGCGGCAGCGAATCCATAGGCGCCATGCGTCTGCGCTTCTGCTGCCAGTACTGCCACCGATGCCTGGGTCGGTCGCTCATTGCGCTCACTGACCGGAAGGGTCGCCAGCAGGGCGGGGCGGTCGGCGGAAACCGCGGACACACCGGTACCCAGGAGGGAGACGGAACCGAGCAGGCAGGAAGCGTCGACCGAGCGATCGGTCATTTTGGTGAAGGTCATGAAGCTGGTCACTGGTCTCGCCTCCTCTCGGCGTCTCGGGGACGCGGCCCGAGGGCCTGTCCCATACGTATTCGGATAAGTACAGCACGGATCCAGGGCTTCGGAGAAGCCACCGTTTCCGTTGCTAAGAACCTATGGGTCTTCGCTGGGCATGTGCAAACTATTTTTCCGACGAGTTTCTACGCGTCGTCAGGATGCCCGGACCCGACCTCCTGACCTGCGCAGATGGCCAGGACCTCGGTTCCGTACCGGTCAAGCTTACGACCGCCCACGCCGGAGATCATCGAGAGCTCCCCCGCCTCGGACGGCGCGGCCTCCGCGATCGCCATCAGCGTCTTGTCCGTGAAGACGCAGTACGCGGGCAGGCCTTGCAGCTTCGACTCGGCCGCGCGCCACTCCCGCAGCCGCTCGTAGAGGCCTTCGTCCATGTCGGACGGGCAGTCCTCACACCGCATCAGCTTCAGCTCGCCGGCCTCGGTCAGGGTCTTGCCGCAGACCCGGCACAGCACCGGGCCTCGGGGCCCGCGCTTGCGTGGCCCTCGCTCGGCCGCGGAGCCCGCTCGGGCGCCCGGGGCCGCGGAGCCCGGCCGCAGGCCGTTCAGGAAGCGGCTGGGGCGCCTGGAGGCCCGGCCGCCGGGGGCGCGGGAGACCGCCCAGGACAGGCTCAGGTGCATCCGTGCCCGGGTGACGCCGACGTAGAGCAGCCGCCGTTCCTCCTCGACCTGCTCGTCGGTCTTCGCATAGGTGATCGGCATCATGCCGTCGGTGAGGCCGACCAGGAACACGGCATCCCACTCCAGGCCCTTCGCGGCGTGCAGCGAGGCCAGGGTGACGCCCTGCACGGTCGGGGCGTGCTGGGCGGCCTTGCGCTCCTCCAGCTCGATCGTGAGGTCCGCCAGGGTGGCCCCGGGCCGGCTCCGGGAGAAGTCCTCGGCGAGCCGGACCAGCGCGGCCAGCGATTCCCACTGGTCGCGCACGGCGCCGGAGCCGGCCGGCGGCTCGCTGCTCCAGCCGGTGGAGCTGAGCACCGCCCGGACCTGGGAGCCCAGCTCCACGACATCGTCGAGCAGCGGGTCGTTCCCGCCGGAGCGGGCGGCTCCGCGCAGCGCGATGAGCGCCTTCTGGACCTCCTGGCGCTCGAAGAACCGCTCGGCCCCGCGCAGCTGGTACGGGACCCCGGCGTCGGCGAGGGCCTGCTCGTAGACCTCGGACTGGGCGTTGATGCGGTAGAGCACGGCGATCTCGCCCGCCGGGACGCCCGCGGCGATCAGGTCCCGGATCCGGTGGGCGACGCCCTCGGCCTCGGCGGGCTCGTCCGTGTACTCGGCGTAGACGGGGTCGGGGCCGGTCTCGCGCTGCGAGATCAGCTCCAGCCGGTGCTCGGCGGCCCGCCCCTTGGCCTGGTTCAGGAGCCCGTTGGCCAGGTGGACCACCTGCGGGGTGGAGCGGTAGTCGCGGACCAGCTTGACCACCGTGGCCTGCGGGTAGCGGGTGCGGAAGTTCAGCAGGTGGTCGGGGGTGGCGCCGGTGAAGGAGTAGATGGTCTGGCTGGCGTCACCGACGACGCAGAGGCTGTCGCGCTCGCCGAGCCACAGGTCCAGCAGCCGCTGCTGGAGCGGGCTGACGTCCTGGTACTCGTCGACGACGAAGTGCTGGTACTGGGTGCGGATCTGCTCGGCGATGTCGTGGCGGTCCTGGAGGATGCCGACGGTCAGGAGCAGCACGTCCTCGAAGTCGATCATGCCTCGGTCGCGCTTGAGCTGTTCGTACGTCCCGTAGATCTGGGCGATCTCGGCCAGGTCCCGGGGGGCCTCGCGGCCGGACTTCAGGGCGGCCACCGGGTAGTCGGCGGGCACGGTCTGGGTGACCTTCGCCCATTCGATCTCGCCCGTGACGTCGCGCAGCTCGTTGCGGTCGAGGCGGATGCGGCAGCGCGCGCCGGCCTCGGCGACGAACTGGATCTTGCGCTCCAGGAGTCGGGGCACCTCGCCGCCGACCGCCTTCGGCCAGAAGTACTGGAGCTGGCGCAGCGCGGCGGAGTGGAAGGTGCGGGCCTGGACCCCGCCCGCGCCCAGGGCGCGCAGGCGTCCGCGCATCTCGCCGGCGGCGCGGTTGGTGAAGGTGACGGCCAGCACGCTCGCGGGCATGAGCTGCCCGGACCGGACGCCGTAGGCGATGCGGTGGGTGATCGCGCGCGTCTTGCCGGTACCGGCTCCCGCCAGCACGCACACCGGCCCGCGCAGGGTCGTCGCGACCTCGCGCTGCTCCGGGTCGAGCCCCAGGAGCACCGCGTCCGCCGAGTCGGCGGCGGCGGGGAAGGATGAGGAGTGCGTTGCTGCTGTCACCCCGCCATGCTGCCAGGTCTCGTGAGTCGGGCGGGAAAATTGTCCACAGGCAGCACGAATCAGTCGTATCAGTCACACCGGGTGCGTGGGGGCGACCGTACGGGAATGGCCGCAGGGTCCCGTACGTTCGAGTACTCGGACCACCGAGCCCTCACGAAGGAGAGCGCAGCATGCAGGACACGGGCACCGTCACGATGTACAGCACGACCTGGTGCGGCTACTGCCGTCGGCTGAAGACCCAGCTGGACCGGGAAGGCATCGCGTACAACGAGATCAACATCGAGCTCGACCCGGAGTCCGCCGCGTTCGTGGAGAAGGCCAACGGCGGCAACCAGACGGTTCCCACCGTGCTCGTGAAGTCCGCCGCGGGCAGCGAGTCCGTCATGACCAACCCGAGCCTGGCCCAGGTCAAGCAGGCTCTCGCCGTCTGATCGGCCGCGAGGACTGGGCGAGACCGGAGCACGACGGAGGGCCCCCGCCGAGGCGGGGGCCCTCCGTCGTGTCACGAGGCGCGGAAGTGACGAAGGTTACGCGGCCGCCTTCGGCAGCGGCTCGCCGTACCAGAGCTCGACCAGCCGGGCGGCGATGGAGATGCCCGACGGGGGCAGCACCTCGCCCGACGCGAACGCCGCGCGCAGCTCCTCACGGGAGAACCAGCGGGCCTCCTCGATCTCCTCGCCGTCCACCGTGATCTCCGAGCTGGTGGCGCGGGCCGTGAAGCCCAGCATCAGGCTGTACGGGAAGGGCCACGGCTGGCTGGCCACGTACTCGACCTCGCCGACCTTGACGCCCGCCTCCTCCCACACCTCGCGGATGACGGACTGCTCTATCGACTCGCCCGGCTCCACGAACCCCGCCAGCGTGGAGAAGCGGCCCTCCGGCCAGTGCACCTGGCGGCCCAGCAGCGCACGGTCGTGCTCGTCCGTGACCAGCATGATCACGGCCGGGTCGGTGCGCGGGTAGTGCTCGGCGCCGCAGCCCGGGCAGCGGCGGATGTGCCCGGCGGCCGCGACCACCGTGCGCTCCCCGCAGCGCGAGCAGAAGCGGTGCATCCGCTGCCAGTTCTCCAGCGCCACCGCGTGCACCATCAGCCCGGCGTCGCGCGGGGACAGCAGCAGTCCGGCCTCCCGCAGGCCGGCCGGGCGGGCCGACTGGTCCATGCGGCCGGGCAGCGCGTCCTTCTGCAGCGCGAAGTACCGTACGCCGTCCTCGTCGGTGCCCAGGAAGTAGCGGTGGGTCTCGGTGACCGGGGCCTCGAAGGCCGGGGTCATCACGATGCCGGTACCGCCGTCGGCGGTGTCGTCGATCAGGACCTGGCCTCCGGAGACGACGAAGACACGGGTCGTCGGGTGGCTCCAGGCCGCGGCGAGCCACGCCTCGTCGAGGCGGTGGTGCGCGGCGCGGTCGATCCCGCTGGGCGCGGCGAGCGAAAGAGGGCGCTCGGTGAGAGGGCGCTCGGTATGGGTGCTCACAGGTACTTCCAACTCCCCCGGTGGTGGGACAGGCAGGCTCGGTACGGCAGGTGTGTGCGTCGGGTCTCAGGCGGTGGTGCGGTGGTGGGCGGCCAGGTCTCCCCAGAGGTACGCGGTCGTCTCGACGCCCTTGAGCAGGAGGTCCAGCTCGACCTTCTCGTTCGGTGCGTGCCAGCCGTCGGACGGTACCGAGATACCGAGGAAGAGGACGGGCGCGTCCAGGACGTCCTGGAGGTCCGCGGCGGGGCCGGAGCCGCCCTCCCGCGTGAAGCGGATCTTCTCGCCGAAGGCGCGGCCCATGGCCCGGACGACCGACTGCAGGGCCGGGTGGTCCAGCGGGGTCAGGCACGGGCGGGTGGGCGCGCCGAAGGTGATGGAGTGGCGGATCCCGTCGGGGATCCCGGCCGCGACCCAGTCCCGGACCGCTGCCTCGACCTCGTACGGGTCCTGGCCGGACACCAGGCGGAACGACAGCTTCACGTGGGCGGAGGCGGGCACGATGGTCTTGCCGCCGGGGCCCTGGTAGCCGCCGCCGATGCCGTTCACCTCGGCCGTGGGGCGGGCCCAGACGCGCTCCAGGGTGGAGTACCCGGCCTCGCCCGCGGCCGCGTGGGACTTGGCCGTACGCAGCCACTCGGACTCGTCGAAGGGCAGCTCGGCGATGAGCGCGCGCTCCGCGTCCGTCAGCTCGGCGATGTTGTCGTAGAAGCCGGGGATCGTGACCCGCCCGTCGGCGTCGTGCAGGGCCGCGACCAGGCGGGCGGCGGCGGTGGCCGGATTGGGCACGGCCCCGCCGAAGGCGCCGGAGTGGATGTCCTGGTCCGGGCCGTGGAAGTCGATCTCGCAGTCGGCGACGCCGCGCATGCCGGTGCAGACGGTGGGGGTGGTCTCGGACCACATGCCGGTGTCGGAGACGATCACGACGTCGGCGGCCAGTTCGGCGGCGCGTGCCTCGACGAGGGCGCGGAAGTTCGGGGAGCCGGACTCCTCCTCGCCCTCGATGAGGAGCTTGAGGTGCACGGCCGGAGCGGCGGCGCCGGTGGCGGCCAGGTGCGCCCGTACCCCGAGGGTGTGGAAGAACACCTGCCCCTTGTCGTCGGCGGCGCCGCGCGCGTACATGCGGCCGCCCTGGATCACCGGCTCGAAGGGGTCGGTGTGCCAGCCGTCGGCGAGGGCGGCGGGCTGCACGTCGTGGTGCCCGTACACGAGGACGGTCGGGGCGTGCGGGTCCTCGCTCGGCCAGTGCGCGAAGACGGCGGGCGCGCCGGGAGTCTCCCACACCTCGGCGACCGGGAAGCCGGTCTCCTTGAGCTTGGCCGCGAGCCATTCGGCGCTGCGGCGTACGTCGCCCGCGTGCTCGGGCTGGGCCGAGACGGAGGGAATGCGGAGCCACTCGGCGAGGTCGTCGAGGAAGGCGGCGCGGTGGGTGTCGATGTACGTGCGGACGACGCTGTCCGGCGGGGTGTCGCTCATGCCCACGAGCCTAGCTGTCCGTCTGATGGTCACCGTCCGGGTCCGATTCGCCTTGGAGGATCCGCTCAAGGCGGGCTCGGTCCGGGAGGTTGCGGGGGCGGATCACGCGGCCGCTGCGGACGTGCAGGAAGGCGGCGGTCACCCGGTCGAGGGGGGTGTTCGTGGCCTCGGCCCAGGCGACGCGGTAGACGGCGAGCTGGAGCGGGTCGGCCTCGGTGGTGCGGCCGGTCTTCCAGTCGACGATCTCGTACGAGCCGTCCGGGTTCTTGTAGACGGCGTCGATCCGGCCGCGCACGACCCGGCCGGCGAGGGTGAGCTGGACCGGGGCCTCCATGCGGTGGGGCGGCCGGTCCGCGTACGGGCTGCGCTCGAAGGCGGCCTTGAGGGAGTCGAGGTCGGCCTCGTCGGCGATCCCCTGGTCGGAGCCGGCGCCGGGGAGGTCGGCGACGGGGTCGAGGACGTCGAGGAACGGCAGCGGCAGCTCGTCGAACCGCGACTCCACCCAGGCGTGGAACCGGGTGCCCTGGCGGGCGGCGGGCTGCGGGGGGCGCGGCATGGGGCGGGCGAGGTCGCGTACGAAGCCCTGCTCGTCGGCGGCGAGCCGGAGCAGCTGGCTCGCGGACAGGGCGGAGGGGAGCTCGACGTCCCGGACGGCCGCGCGGGCACGGCGGAGCTCGCCCTCGAGGGCGTCGAGATCCCGGTCCCAGGAGGCGACGGCGCGGGCCTCTTCGGGTACGAGGTCGCCTCCGGCGCGGCGGGCCGGTACGGCTGCCGCGGCGGGGGCCCAGAGGTCGGCCTCCGGCCAGAGGTCGTCGTCCTGCGGGTCGGGCACGGCAGCGACGGGTCGCCTCCCGGCGGGGGCCGGCGCGGCCTCGGCCGCCCAGAGGTCGTCCGCGTCCGGCGCCGGAGGTGGCCAGGCTTCGCCGGGGCGGTGGTCGTCGTCCTGGTCCGCGGCCGGGGCGGGGTCGGACGGGGGGTCGGGTTCCCAGGGGTCTGCGGCCGGCCACGGCTCTTCGCAGTCCGGGGGCCAGAGGTACTCGTCATCCTCCGGGGGCGGGGCCGCGAGGTAGGACTCCACCAGGGCGGCCGCCGCGCGGCGCAGGGTCAGGGAGTACGGATCGAGCGGGAGGGGCCAGGAGTGGTCCGGGGTGGACTCGCCGGACAGGGCCGGGTTCTCGGCGGTGGGGTCGGGCTCGTCCGCCCAGGCCTCGATCTCGCCGAAACCGGCCGCGCAGTGCTCGTACAGGGCTTCCAGGAACCGCGACGGGCCGCGGCGCTTCTTCTGGCTCGGCCCCCACCAGTGGCCCGAGGCCAGCAGGAGGGAGCGCGGCCGGGTGAAGGCCACGTAGCCGAGGCGGAGCTCCTCCACCGACTTGTGGTCCTTGAGCGCGGTCTTGAAGGCCTTCAGGCCCGCCGAGGTCCAGGCCGGGTCCCCGGGCAGGGTGGGGGCGTCGCCGCGCAGCGCGTACGGGAGGACCTTCGCGTACGAGGTCCAGGCCTCCGGCGGCTTCTCCTTCGGGAAGGCGCCCGCGCACAGGTCCGGGACCACCACCACGTCCCACTCCAGGCCCTTGGACTTGTGGGCGGTGAGCACCTTGACCGTGTTCTCGCCGCCCGGCAGCGCGTGGTCCAGGCCCTTCTCGTACTGGGCGGCCGTGCGCAGGAACGCCAGGAAGGCCAGCAGCGTGGCCTCGCCGTCCAGGGCGGCGAAACCGGCCGCGACGTCCATGAAGTTCGACAGCGTCTCGCGGCGGCGGGCCGCCAGCGCGTGCGGGGAGGCCGACAGCTCCACCTCCAGGCCGGTGGCGGTCAGCACCCGGTGCAGGACGTCCATCAGCGGGTCGGCGAGGGACCGGCGCAGGTCGCGGAGTTCCTGGGCGAGGTGCGCGAAGCGGACCCGGGCCTCCGCCGAGAAGGGGAGGTCGTCCGGGGCCTGTCCGGCGCCGTCGAGGAAGGTCTCCAGGGCGTCGGCCAGCGACACGATCTCCGCCGGGTCCACGCCCTCCACGGCCGCCGCGAGCCGTTCGTCCGGATCGGCCTCGGCGGGCGCGCGGCCCACCAGGAGCCGCGCCCGGCGGCCCAGCAGGGCCAGGTCGCGCGCGCCGATCCGCCAGCGCGGGCCGATCAGGAGCCGCACCAGGGAGGCGTTGGCGCCCGGGTCCTGGAGGACCTCGCAGACGGCGACGAGGTCGGCGACCTCGGGCAGGTGCAGCAGCCCGGAGAGGCCGACGACCTCCACGGGCACGTCCCGGTCCACCAGTACGGCCTGGATCTGCGCGAAGTCCCCGGCGGAGCGGCACAGTACGGCGATCTCGCGGGGCTCCGTCCCGGTGCGGACCAGGTGGGCGACGGAGTCGCCGAGCCAGTCGAGCTCCTGCGCGTGGGTCTCCAACAGGGCGCAGCGGACCTGCCCGGCGGCCTCCGCGCCCGGCGCCGGGCGCAGCGCCTCCACGCCTTCGTGCATGGCGCGCAGCGGGGCGGCGAGGCCGTTCGCCAGGTCGAGCAGGCGGCCGCCGCTGCGCCGGTTCTCGCTGAGGGAGAGCCGGGTGGCGGGGGTTCCGTCGGCGTGCGGGAAGTGCTCCGGGAAGTCGTCGAGGTTGGCGACGGAGGCCCCGCGCCAGCCGTAGATCGCCTGACAGGGGTCGCCTACGGCGGTCACGGCGTGGCCGGAGCCCGCGCCGAAGAGGCCGGACAGCAGCAGTCGCTGGGCGACGGAGGTGTCCTGGTACTCGTCGAGCAGGACCACCCGGAACTCCTCGCGCAGCAGCGCCCCCACCTCGGGCCGGGTGGTGGCGAGCTGCGCGGAGAGGGCTATCTGGTCGCTGAAGTCGAAGAGGTCGCGGGAGCGTTTGGCGGCGCGGTAGCGGACGACCAGTTCCAGCAGTTCGAGGCGGCCGCGCACGGCCTCCGGGACCTTGCGGAGGTCCTCGTTGGTGAGCTTGGTGTCGGCGAGCACGCCCAGCAGCTCGGTGTCGTGCAGGCGCAGGTGCTCCGGCTCGACCAGGTGCTCGGAGAGCTCCCCGTCGAGCGCGAGGAGGTCGCCGACCAGGTCGGGGACCGATTTGGTGAGGGAGGGGTACGGGCCGGGGGCCTCGCGCAGCACCTTCGCCGCGAGCTGGAAGCGGGTGGCGTCGGCGAGCAGCCGGGAGCTGGGCTCCAGGCCGATGCGCAGGCCGTGGTCCTTCAGGAGCTGCCCGGCGAAGGCGTGGTAGGTGGAGATGCGGGGCTCGCCGCCGACGGCGTCCGCGGCGGCCGGGGAGGGGTCCGGGTCGGTGATGCCGGCCCGCGCCAGGGCCTTGCGTACGCGCTCGGACAGCTCACCGGCGGCCTTGTTGGTGAAGGTCAGGCCGAGGACCTGCTCGGGCGCGACCGCGCCGGTGCCGACGAGCCAGACGACGCGGGCGGCCATGACGGTGGTCTTGCCGGAGCCGGCGCCCGCGACGACGACCTGCGGGGCGGGCGGGGCGGTGACGCAGGCCATCTGCTCGGGCGTGAAAGGGATCCCGAGGAGCTCCTTGAGCTGCTCGGGGTCGGAGAGGGCGGGCGGACGCGCGGGCACCTGAAAAGGCTAGCCGCCCCCACCGACAGACCCGACCGACCGCCTCGACCGACCGCCTCGGCCGATGCCCCCACCGGATCGCCCCCACCGGCGGCCCTCACCGACGGCCCCGACCGCCGAACTCACTCGACGGTCTGGCGGCCCTCCGGGCGGGCGCTGCACGAGCTGCGGAAGGAGCAGTGGTCGCAGTGGCGGCCCGCGGCGGGCGCGAACCGTTCGTCCAGGACCCGGCCCGCGGCGGTGGCCAGCAGATCGCCGACCCACTCCCCGTCGAGCGGCTGCTGGGCCTGCACCTTGGGCACCGCGTCGCCGCCCTCGCGGATCGCGGCGCCCTGGCGGAGCTGGACGAGCTCGGCGCCGCCGGCCGCGGGGCGCAGACCGTCGAAGACCTCGTCGACGGCGCCCTCGCGCACGGCGAGCTGGTAGACGGCGAGCTGGGGGTGGCGGGCGACCTCGTCCTTGGTGGGCGCGGACTTGCCGGTCTTGAAGTCGACGACGTACGCACGCCCCTGCGGGTCCGATTCGACCCGGTCCATGGAACCCCGGATGCGGACGGCGACCTCACCGGCTTCGAGTGTGACGTCGAACTCGTGCTCCGTGGCCACGGCCTCGCGACCCCCGCGGTCGGTGGTGTGCCAGCGCAGGAAGCGCTCCAGGGCGGCGCGGGCGTTGTCCTTCTCCTGGCGGGACTTCCAGGGGGCGTCGAAGGCGAGGGCGTCCCACACGGAGTCGAGGCGTTCCATGAGGACGGCCAGGTCGGCGGGGGTACGGCCGGAGGCGACCTCGTCGGCGAGGACGTGCACGACATTGCCGAAGCCCTGGGCGGCGGTGGAGGGGGTGTCGGCCTTGACCTCGCGGCCGAGGAACCACTGGAGGGAGCAGGTGTTGGCGAGCTGCTCCAGGGCGCTGCCGGACAGTGCGACGGGCCGGTCCCGGTCGCGGAGGGGGACGCTGCTGCGGGTGGGCTCGTACAGGCCCCACCAGCGCTGCGGGTGTGCGGCGGGGACCAGGGGGCGGTCCTCGTCGTCGGTGAGCGCGGCGAGGCGGGCGAGGCGGCGGGCGGCCGCGTCGCGCAGGGCGGGCGAGGCATCGGGGTCGACGGTGGTGGCGCGCAGCTCGGCGACGAGCGCGGCGACGGCGAGGGGGCGGCGGGGGCGGCCGGTGACGTCGCGCGGGGGGACGCCGAGCTCGGTGAGGAAGCGGGAGGGCTGGTCGCCGTCGTCGGCGGGGGCCTTGACCGCGGTGACGACGAGGCGTTCGCGGGCGCGGGTGGCGGCGACGTAGAACAGCCGGCGCTCCTCGGCGAGCAGGGCGCCGGGGGTGAGGGGCTCGGCGAGGCCGTCGCGGCCGATGCGGTCGGCCTCCAGCAGGGAGCCGCGGCGGCGGAGGTCGGGCCACAGGCCTTCCTGGACGCCCGCGACGACGACGAGGGACCACTCCAGTCCCTTGGAGCGGTGGGCCGTCATCAGCCGGACGGCGTCGGAGCGGGTGGCGCGGGCCGTCAACGTGTCGGCGGCGATGTCCTCCGCCTCCAGCTGTTCGAGGAAGTTGAGCGCGCCACGGCCGCCGGTGCGTTCCTCGGCGCGGGCGGCGGTGTCGAAGAGGGCGCAGACCGCGTCGAGGTCGCGGTCGGCGTTACGGCCGGCCGCGCCGCCGCGGCGGGCACTGCGCTCCAGGCGCTGCGGCCAGGGGGTGCCGTCCCACAGGGCCCACAGGGCCTCCTCGGCGGTGCCGCCGCCCTGGAGCAGCTCGCGGGCCTTGCGCAGGAGCAGGCCGAGGCGTTGGGCGCCGCGGGCGTAGGCGGGATCGTGCGCGGTGAGCCGTTCCGGCTCGGCGAGGGCGCGGGCGAGCAGGACGTCGGAGGGCGCGGGCACCTTGACGCCGGCGGCGCGCTCCTCGTCCCGCAGGGCGCGGCCGAGCCGCCGCAGGTCGGCGGCGTCCATCCCGCCGAGGGGGGAGGCGAGCAGGGTGAGGGCGGCCTCGACGGTGACGCCTCCGGTCGGGTCGTCTCCGGTCGGGTCGCCTCCGGTCGGGTCGCCTCCGGCGGGGTCGGCCGGACTCGCGGGGCCCGGCTCGTCGGGGTCGGTGGTGGCCGAGGTGGCCGAGACGCGGAGGGCCGTCAGGAGGGAGGAGACCGCCGGTTCGTGGCGCAGGGGGATGTCCGCGCCGTCCGTTTCGACCGGGACTCCCGCCGAGATCAGGGCGCGGCGCATCGCCGGGAGGGTGCGGCCGCCCGCGCGGACCAGGACGGCCATGTCCTGCCAGGGCACCCCGTCCTCCAGGTGGGCCCGTCGCAGGATGTCGGCGATGTTGTCCAGCTCGGCGCCAGCCGTCGGGTACGTGAACGCCTCCACCCGCCCGCCCTCCCGCACCGGCGTGAGGTTCCGGTGGGCGCGGACCGCGTCGGCCGGCAGTCGCGGGACCGGCATCCGGGTGGTGAGCAGCCGGGTGGCGACCAGCAGGGCCGCGCCGGAGCGGCGGCCGACGGTCAGGGCCTCGACCCGCGCGCCGGGAAAGGCCGACTCGAAGTCCAGGACGTTGTTGATGTCGGCGCCGCGGAAGGCGTAGATCGACTGGTCGGGGTCGCCGAAGGCGACCAGCGTGCCGCCCGGACCGGTCAGGGCGCGCAGCAGCCGCAGCTGCGAGGCGTCCGTGTCCTGGTACTCGTCCACGAAGATCGCGTCGTAGGTGGAGGCGAGGGACGGCGTGCGTTCCGCGAGGAGCACCGCCCGGTGCAGGAGCTCCGCGTAGTCCAGCGTGCCCTGCATGTCGAGGACGTCCAGGTACTCGGAGAGGAAGGCGGCCGCCGCCTTCCAGTCCGGGCGGCCGATGCGGTCGGCGAACGAGGAGAGGGCCTGCGGCCCGAGGCCCAACTCGCGGGCGCGGGCGAGCACCGCCCGGACCTCGTCGGCGAACCCGCGGGTGGTCAGCGCGGCCCGCAGGTCGTCCGGCCAGCGGATGGAGCGGATCCGGCGCTGCCCCTCCAGCAGGGTGCGGACCATGACGTCCTGCTCGGGGCCCGACAGCAGCCGCAGCGGGTCGGCGAAGAGGTCGGTGTCCTGGTGGGCGCGGACGAGTCCGTAGCAGAAGGAGTGGAAGGTGGTGGCCTGCGGAGCGCGCGCGCCGCCGAGGCGCAGGGCGGCCCGGTCGCGCAGTTCCACCGCCGCCTTGCGGCTGAAGGTGAGGATGAGGATCCGTGCGGGGTCGGTACCCGCCTCCACCCGGGCGGCGACGGCTTCGACCAGCGTGGTCGTCTTCCCGGTGCCCGGTCCGGCGAGGACCAGCAGTGGTCCGCCGACGTGGTCAACCACCGCCCGCTGCGCTGCGTCCAGCACAGGGGGATCCACCCGTTCCGGCCCGGTGCGCACGAGGCGGTACGCGTCGGGGGTCCGCGTACGCCGCCGTTCGGTGCGGTCGGAGGAAGAGGTGATCACGTGGGGTGCCGGTCCTGGTGGGTCTGCGGGGTGTGGCGGTGCTGTCGTGACGGCTCGCGCGGAAGCCGCCGCGGAAGCCGAAGGGGCAACGCTACGGCAACCGGCCGACGCCGCGCAGTCCCACCGGGTACCCCGGACGGGCGTTCGGGCCGTCGCCCGATCGCCCGTCCGGGCCGCGCATGGCCGAAGCTGTCAGATGTGAGCCTCGTCGCGTCCGTCGTCCTGTCCACCGTCCTGTCCGGGGGACCCGTCCCAGCGCGCCCGGCGCATGTCCAGCCGTGGCTCGCCGCCCGCCGTCAGGCGCAGCGGGGTGGCCTCGGTCCGGTAGTGCTCAAGGGCGCGCACCTCGTGTCCGGGCAGCGGCAGGCCGTCCGCCCGCACCACGCGCCACCAGGGCACGGCTCCCCCGTACAGGGCCATGACACGCCCGACTTGGCGCGGTCCTCCCTCGCCGAGCCATTCGGCGACGTCCCCGTACGTCATCACCCGGCCGGGCGGAATACGCTCGGCCACCTCCAGTACGCGCTCCGCGTACGCGGGCAGCTCCTCACTCATTCAGCACATGGTGCAGTACGCCGGCCGCGCTCAGGCGGAGGTCTCGCTTCCGCACCGGCGCGCACCCTGATGCCCCGCCGACCCGTCGGTCCGTGCCACCATCTTCCGGGCGGTGACTGGTGATACGTGATCAAGAAGAGACGGATGTGACGACGAAGGAGCAGGGTGTGAGCCCTCCGGACGGCGCGGCGACCGACGACGGCGCACGCCCTGACGACGGCCGCGCCGCCCGCCCCGAACCCGTCCCCGAGCCCCGTCCGGAGCCCCCGCGCCCCGACGGCCGGACCGGCCGCACCGGCGAGGCCGAGGCCGGTGACCCCGAGGCCGTCGAAGCCGCGCCCGGCAAGGCCGAGGCCGAAGCCGCCGACGCCGGTGACGCCCGGCCCACCAGGGCCAAGGCCACCGGAGCCAAAGCCGCCGGAGCCAAGGCCGCCGCGGCCTCAGCTGCGGCCGCACCCGCCGAGGGCGCGCACGGTCACGCCGCCACGGACGCCGACCGGGTCGAGGTCGACGAACCACTGCTCGCCGCCCGCGTGCACCGGCCGTCCGACCTCGTACGCCTGCTCGTCGGCATCCTCGGGATCGCCGTCCTCCTCGGGATCGCCGCCTTCGCCCACGGCACCACCGTGGGTCTGGAGGAGGACATCAGCAAGGGCACCGGCCAGGCGCCCGCCCTGTTGATCAAGGTCGCCGCACTGGTCTCCAGCATCGCGGTGCTGCTGCTGCCCGTCGCCTTCGCCATCGAGCGGCTGATCAAACGCGACGGGCTGCGCATCGCCGACGGCGTGCTCGCCGCCGTCCTCGCGCACGGCGTCACCCTCGCCACCGACCTGTGGGTCTCGCAGGCCGCCCCCGACACCATCCAGGACGCCCTGACCCGCCCCGCGGCCGGTGGCACCCTCACCGACCCGGTGCACGGTTACCTCGCGCCCGTCATCGCGTACATGACCGCTGTCGGGATGACCCGCAGGCCCCACTGGCGGGTCGCCCTGTGGGTGGTCCTGCTGCTCAACGCGCTGGCCATGCTGGTCAACGGGTACACCACCCCCTTCTCGATCATCCTCACGGTGCTCATCGGCTGGAGCGTCGCCTACGGCACCCTGTACGCCGTCGGCTCGCCCAACGTGCGCCCCACCGGGCAGCACCTCCTCGCCGGACTGCGCCGGGTCGGCTTCCAGCCGGTCAGCGCGATGCGCGCCGAGATGCCCGAGGGTCCCGAACCCTCCGAGGCCAACGACCGGGGGCGCCGCTACCACGTGACCCTGGAGGACGGGCCGCCGCTGGACGTCACGATCGTCGACCGCGAGCAGCAGGCCCACGGCTTCTTCTACCGGGTCTGGCGCCGGCTCACCCTGCGCGGCATCACCACCGGGCGCAGCCTGCAGTCGCTGCGCCAGGCGCTGGAGCAGGAGGCGCTCCTCGCGTACGCGGCCATCGCGGCCGGGGCGAACGCGCCGAAGCTGATCGCCACCTCCGAGCTCGGTCCGGACGCGGTGATGCTCGTGTACGAGCACCTGGACGTCCGGGCCCTCGACGCGCTCGCCGACGAGGAGATCACCGACGACCTGATCCACCACACGTGGAAGCAGGTACGGGCCCTGCAGTCGCGGCGGATCGCGCACCGGCGGCTGACCGGGGACGCCCTTGTGGTGGATCGTTCCGGCAATGTCATCCTCACCGACCTGCGCGGCGGCGAGATCGCCGCGGGCGACCTGGTCCTGCGCATGGACATCGCCCAGCTGCTGACCACGATCGGCCTGCGGGTCGGCGCGGAGCGCGCGGTGGCCTCGGCCGTGTCGGTGCTCGGCCCGGACGCGGTGGCGGACTGCCTGCCGCTGCTCCAGCCGATCGCGCTGAGCCGTTCCACCCGGGCGACGCTGCGCAAGCTGGCCCGGGAGCGGGCGGAGCGGCAGCGGGAGGCCGTACTGGAGTCCTCGCGGGCGGCGAAGGCGGCGCGCGAGGCGGAGTCCGCGGCCTCCGCGACCCCGGTCTCCGCCTCGGCCGCCGCCGACCGCAAGGCCGAGAAGAAGGCCTTGGAGGACGCGCTGGACGGGGCCCGCGAGGAGGATCTGCTGACCCAGATCCGCCACCAGGTGCTGCTGATCCGGCCGCAGGCGCCGGTGGAGCCGGCCCGGCTGGAGCGGATCCGGCCGCGGACGCTGGTCTCGTTCATCGCGGGCGCGTTCGGTGCGTACTTCCTGCTCACCCAGCTCGCCCACGTGGACTTCGCGACGATCATCGGCCAGGCGCAGTGGGGCTGGGTCGGGGCGGCGTTCGCCTTCTCGGCGCTGACGTACTTCGCGGCGGCGATGAGCCTGCTGGGCTTCGTGCCGGAGCGGGTGCCGTTCCTGCGGACCGTGGTCGCGCAGGTGGCCGGGTCGTTCGTGAAGCTGGTGGCCCCGGCGGCCGTCGGCGGTGTCGCGCTGAACACGCGGTTCCTGCAGCGGGCGGGGGTCCGGCCGGGGCTGGCGGTCGCGAGCGTGGGCGCCTCCCAGCTGTTCGGACTGGCCAGCCACATCGTGCTGCTGCTGTCCTTCGGCTACCTGACCGGGACCGAGAAGACCCCGGAGATGACCCCGTCCCGGGCGGTCATCGCGGGTCTGCTGACGGTGGCCGTACTGGTGCTGGTGGTGACGGCCGTCCCGTTCCTGCGGAAGTTCGTGGTGACACGGGTACGGGCGCTGTTCGCGGGTGTGGTGCCGCGCATGCTGGACGTGCTCCAGCGGCCGAAGAAGCTGCTGACCGGCATCGGCGGGATGCTGCTGCTGACGGGCTGCTTCGTGATGTGCCTGGACGCGTCGATCCGCGCGTTCGGCGGCGGCGAGGCCATCAGCTACGCGAGCATCGCCGTGGTGTTCCTGGCGGGCAACGCGCTGGGATCGGCGGCCCCGACGCCGGGCGGTATGGGCGCGGTGGAGACCACCCTGACCCTCGGTCTGATCGCGGCGGGGCTGGAGAAGGAGGTCGCCATCTCGGCGGTGCTGCTGTTCCGCCTGATGACCTTCTGGCTGCCGGTGCTGCCGGGGTGGATCTCGTTCAACTTCCTGACCCGCAAGGAAGCCATCTAGTCGGCGGATTCGGCTCCGGCCGGCGGCTGCGGCACCGGGTCTCTGCCCGTACCCGCTACGGCGCTTCGCGCCCGCGCCTCGAACGCCGGCGTGGCTGGAAGTTCCGGCCGGTGGGGGCGGTGTCGGAGGCGGGTGGCAGCATGCGTCCATGAGTGAAGACCTGGACAGCCGTGGCCCGTTCGACGATCCGGCCGCGGTGCTGCGCGCCGACCGGGCGGTCCTGCGGGGTGGGGCCGCCGACGAAGGCGGCATCGGGCGTGAGGTGTTCACACAGGCCGAGGCCGTCTTCGGGCGGGCCGAGGTGGGGCGGGCCGAGTTCGCCTCCTGGCTGCAGTTCGCCGCGACCGTGCTCGGGCACCACGACTACGCCGCCCGCGTCGCCGAGGCCGAACCGGCGCTGCCCTGGCGGACGGTGTGGGCCTGGTGGCGGCCCGTCGGCGCGTACGTGGCGGAGCCGAACCTCAGCGGCGACCACACCGCCGAGGTGTACGACCTCGACGGGGGCGCGGCGGCCGTGAAGGTGTGGGCCATGTGGTGCGAGGACGCCTGGTTCGACCTGGACACCGGACGCCGACGACCCGCTCCCGCCGACGGCGAGGCGGAGGAGCGGGACGTGGAGGAGCCGGACGGCCCGTGGCTGTTCGACGCCGACGAGGAGGGCTGGGCGCTGCACTGCCCCGGCACCTGGGAGGAGCCGGTCCCGCTCGGCGGTGGCCGCTACCTGTACGCGGAGGCGCGCGGGGTCGTGGTGGTGGAGGAGAACACCGCGGCGCTCGCCGAGCGTCCCCGGGGCGCCGCCGACACCTCCTCCTGGGAGTCCGCCGAGGACACCCCGTGGTTCCGCCCGGGCACCCGTGGCTCCGGTCCGCTCACCGCGGCCGGCCTCGCCCGGACCTTCGGCGACGCCTGGGTCACCCGCGTCCCCCACGACGAACTCCCGGACGCGCTGGAGCACCCGGCCACCCGGGAGTTCCTGAGCGGGATCGGGCTGCCGCGCCACTGGGCCGCGGGCGTCAGCTCGTTCGAGGTGGCCCCGGAGTTGCTGCGGCCGCTGATCGCGCGGGTCCCGGAGGCGGGCGACGAGGACCTCCTGCACCTCGGGACCTTCGACTTCGGGTACACGGACCCGGGCCTGGTGGGCGTCCACCGCGTCACCGGAGCGGTGCACATGTACCAGGAGTCCGTCCTCCCGCTGGCCCGGGACGTGGCGTCCTTCGTCGGGCTTCTCGAGGGCGTACGCCGGTACATGGGCGCCTGCTGGTCCCCGTATCCGGCCGAGGACGGCATCGGGGACTTCCTCAAGGCGATGGAGGCCCTGGATCCCGAGGCCCTGGCCGACGACTCGCCCGCCGCCGAGACCTGGGAGCACCTGTTCGCCGCGATCACCGAGCTGAGCGTGTACGGCTACTGACCTGCGGGCGGGCCCGCCCCCCGTTCGGGTCAGCGCGCGGGCGGGCTCGCCGCGGGGCGCACAGGATGGGGACATGCCGACACACGCCTGGCGGGTCACCGCCGCCGCCACGCTAGCCGCCGGGATGCTCGCCACGGCCGCCTGTTCCGGCGACGGCGACGGGAAGAAGACGACGGCCGACGGCACCCCGGAGGTCAAGCCCCTGAAATGGGGTGACTGCGAGGCCCCGACCGCGGCGCAGGGCGGTGGTCAGGCTCCGCCCAAGGACTGGCAGTGCGCCACCCTCGACGTCCCGCTCGACTACGCGAAGCCCGAGGGCGAGACGATCCCGATCGCCCTGATCCGGGCCAAGGCACGGGACCAGAAGAACCGGCTGGGCTCGCTGGTCTTCAACTTCGGCGGCCCCGGCGGCTCCGGGATCAGTACGCTGCCGGGCGCCGCGAAGGAGTACGAGGCCCTGCGCGCCCGGTACGACCTGGTGAGCTTCGACCCGCGCGGGGTGGGCGGCAGTGATCCGGTCCTGTGCGAGAACGACAAGCAGCTGGACCAGTACTTCAGCGAGGACTCCTCCCCCGAGACGCCGGAGGAGGAGAAGGCCTTCGTCGAGAACATCCGCGCGTACCAGGAGGCCTGCGAGAAGAACTCCGCCGAGCTGCTCCCCCACGTCGGCACCGAGAACGCCGCCCGCGACCTGGACCGCATCCGGCAGGCCCTGGGCGACGAGAAGCTGAACTACTTCGGCATCTCCTACGGCACCGAGTTGGGCGGGGTCTACGCGCACCTCTTCCCCAAGAACGTCGGCCGGGCGGTCTTCGACGCCGTCGTGGACCCGACCAAGACCGCCGAGGAGAGCGCCCTGGGCCAGGCCAAGGGCTTCCAGCTCGCGCTCGGCAACTTCGCCCAGGACTGCGTGGACCGCGGTGACGAGTGCCGGCTCCAGGGCAGCACGCCCAAGGAGATCGAGGCCAACATCATCAAGCTGCAGAAGGCGTTGGCCGCCAAGCCGATCCCGGGCATCGGGGACCGGATGCTCACCGAGACCCAGGCGACCAACGGCATCGCGCAGGCCCTGTACTCCAAGGAGTTGTGGCCGCTGCTGGAACAGGGCCTCGACGAGGCAGAGGGCGGTCAGGGGCAGCTGCTGATGGCTCTGTCGGACGCGCTCAACGGCCGGGACCAGCAGGGGCGTTACAGCAACATCGGCGCGGCCAACACCGCCATCAACTGCGTGGACGACAAGGAGCGTTACACCCTGGAGCAGACGAAGGCCAAGCTGGCGGAGTTCCGCGCCGCCTCGCCGGTCTTCGGGGACCTCCTCGGCTGGGCCATGATGTCCTGCACCGGCTGGCCGGTCGCCGGCACCTGGGAGACCCCCGACGTCTCGGCGCCGGGCTCCGAGCCGATCCTGGTGATCGGCAACACCGGCGACCCGGCCACCCCGTACGAGGGCGCCCACAAGATGGTGGAGCGGCTGGGGCCCGGCGTGGGCGTGGAGCTCACCTACAAGGGCGAGGGGCACGGCGCGTACAACAGTGGCGACCCGTGCGTGCAGAAGGCGGTCAACACCTATCTGCTGGACGGCGAGCCGCCGGCCGACGGCACCGTCTGCACCGCGGCCCCGGACCCGACGGCGCCGCCCGGGACACCGGAGCCGCCGACGCCCGCCTGATCCGTGCCGCGTACGCGTCCGGATCCGCGGCCGTGAACGCCGAAGGGGCCGTACCTCGATCACGAGGTACGGCCCCTTCGGTCACGACCGGTGGGCCCGGGGCCGTCTAGTAGACCGGCTTCTCGGGCTCGATCTGGTGGACCCAGCCGATCACGCCGCCGCCGACGTGCACCGCGTCCGCGAAGCCCGCGGACTTCAGCACCGCGAGGACTTCCGCACTGCGGACACCCGTCTTGCAGTGCAGGACGATGCGCTTGTCCTGCGGCAGGTCCTGGAGGGCGGTGCCCATCAGGAACTCGCCCTTGGGGATCAGCTTCGCGCCGGGGATCGAGACGATCTCGTACTCGTTGATCTCACGGACGTCGATGATCTCGATGGGCTCGTCGGTGTCGATCCACTCCTTGAGCTGCTTGGGAGTGATCGTCGAACCGGCGGCCGCCTCCTGGGCCTCCTCCGACACGACGCCGCAGAAGGCCTCGTAGTCGATGAGCTCGGTGACGGTCGCGTTCGGACCGCAGACCGCGCAGTCGGGGTCCTTGCGGACCTTGACCTGGCGGTACTGCATCTCCAGGGCGTCGTAGATCATCAGGCGGCCGACCAGCGGCTCACCGACACCCGTGAGGACCTTGATGGCCTCGGTGACCTGGATGGACCCGATGGACGCGCAGAGCACGCCCAGCACGCCGCCCTCGGCGCAGCTCGGGACCATGCCCGGCGGCGGGGGCTCCGGGTAGAGGCAGCGGTAGCACGGGCCGTGCTCGGACCAGAAGACCGAGGCCTGGCCGTCGAAGCGGTAGATCGAGCCCCACACGTACGGCTTGTTCAGCAGCACGCAGGCGTCGTTCACCAGGTAGCGCGTGGCGAAGTTGTCCGTGCCGTCGACGATGAGGTCGTACTGGCTGAAGATCTCCATCACGTTCTCGGCTTCGAGCCGCTCTTCGTGAAGGACCACGTTCACGTACGGGTTGATGCCCAGCACGCTGTCGCGGGCCGACTCGGCCTTGGAACGGCCGATGTCCGCCTGGCTGTGGATGATCTGGCGCTGCAGGTTCGACTCGTCGACCTCGTCGAACTCCACGATGCCCAGCGTGCCGACACCGGCCGCGGCGAGGTACATGAGGGCTGGCGAACCGAGACCACCGGCACCCACGGCCAGCACCTTGGCGTTCTTCAGGCGCTTCTGACCATCCATCCCGACATCCGGGATGATCAGGTGCCGCGAATACCGGCGGACCTCGTCAACGGTGAGCTCAGCGGCTGGCTCGACCAGCGGTGGCAGCGACACGGGCACTCCGGAGGTGGGAGCATCCCCGCAGGTGCAGGGAGCGAACTGAATGGTTGTTCTCTCCGTAACACTGCCACGGCCGTCTTCATTCCAAGACACCTGTCCCGATCCGTGAGACGATTTCGTCCCAGTACGCGGGCATGGAGGCCCACGGGTCGCCGCCGCGCGCCCCGAGCCGGTCGGTGAACCAGATCGTGCCCGCCCCCTGCCAGCGGGCGATGCGCATCGCCTCCTCCAGATGCGCGCGCGGCACCCCGTGGACGAGGTGGCAGAACCGCTCCGCCGGATGGTCCGCGGTCCACTCGGCCACCTGCGACCAGCGGTAGTCGGACCAGGCCCCGGAGAAGGTGACCAGTTGGTCGGCGGCCTCCGCGTAGCCCTCGTACGGGTGCGTGCCGTGCCCGAGCACGATCCGCAGGTCCTCGCCGAGGCCCCGCAGGGAGTCCACGACCCGGCACACCGAGGCGAGGTCCGCCTTGTCGGCCGGGGCCCCGGCGAGGTAGAAGCCGCCGACCCCGTACCAGTCCCGGAAGCGGTGGGCGTCGGAGATCAGCTCCCCGAAGGACCGCGATCCGTCTCGCATCGCGAGATGGCCGAGGATCATGCCGCCCGCGCGACGCAGCTTGGCGGCCGCCTCCGTGCAGTGCGGGTCGGGCCGCCCGCCCGGGCCGTCGGCCACGTTGAGCACGGCCCAGTGCAGCGGGGTTCCGGGGCGGGTCAGCTCGGCCCACTCGACGGGGGCGAGCAGCGGGTGCGCGTAGCCGGGGATGCCGAGACCGAGGCGGCCGGCCTCGGTCGCGGCGGCGGTCATGGACCCCGGCGGCGTCGTCAGATGCGGCACGCCGCCTCCATCCAGATGTCCGCGAGGGATTCCTCCAGGTTGATCCGGGGTCGCCAGCCGAGCCGGTCCCGGGCGGTACGGACATCCGCCTGCTGCCAGGCTCCGCAGCCGTCCGGGTAGGGGTACGGCTGGGGGGCCGCGGCGGCCATCTGTTCGGCGGTGGCCTCGGAGCGCGGGGAGCCGATGGTGGCGAGTCCGGCGGGCCGGCCGGGGTGCCCGTGCGCCTGCTGGGGCCCGCCGTGCGGGACGTCCAGCTCGTGCAGGGCTCCGCCGTACCCGGCGACCCGGGCGAGGACCGCGGCCGCGTCGCGCAGCCGGACCGCGCGGCCCGTGCCGATGTTGACCACGCCCTGGGCGGCGGACAGCGAGGCGGCGTGCACGGCCCGCGCCACGTCCCGTACGTCCACGAAGTCGCGCTGCACGCCGAGCCCGCTGAGCTTCAGCTCCCCGTCGCCGGCCTGCATCGCGCGGCGCATGGCCTCGGCGAGCCGGCCGAGCGGGGATCCGGCGGGGGTGCCGGGGCCGACGGGCGAGAAGATCCGCAGGACGACGGCGTCCAGCCCGGAGCCCAGGACCAGCTCGGTGGCGGCCAGTTTGCTCACGCCGTACGGCCCACCCGGTCTCGGCACGGCGTCCTCGGCCGTGGACGATCCGGGCTGACTGGGCCCGTACTCGGCGGCGCAGCCGAGCTGCACCAACCGGGCCCCGCAGCCGCTGCGGCGCAGCGACTCGCAGATCGTCGCGACGGCGACGGTGTTGTGCCGGGTGAGCTCCCGGGCCCCGCCCCGGGTGGCTCCGGCGCAGTTGATGACGACGCCCGGGTGGACGGCGTCGAGGAAGCGGGTGAGTGCGCCGGGGCTGCCGGTGGCGAGGTCGAAGCGGACGTCGGCGTCGTCGCCGCGGCCGAGCGCGGTGAGCTGGACGGCGGGGTCGGCGAGCAGCCGGTCGGCGACGTAGCGGCCGAGGTATCCGTTGGCTCCGATCAGCAGCACCCTCATCGCGTGACCCCTTGGTTGGTTGGCTGGCCGGTCATGTCTGTTTCTCCTTGCGGACGGACGGACGGATGGGTGGGGCGGGGTACGGGTAAAGCGCCTCGGCGTCGGCTCCGAAGGTCTGGGAACGTCCGGGGACGTCAGGGCCGGGCATGCGCGGAGGCCCGGGCCAGGGCGAGTACGGCGTGTACGAGGAGTCCGGCCGCGGCGGTGAGGGCCGCCGCGGGGACGGGAACCAGGGCGAGGACGAGCCCCGCGCAGACGGGTGCGCGGTGGGCTCCGTGCCGTAGCAGGAGCCGGGTCAGGAACAGCAGCAGCGCGAGGGGAACGGCCACGGGGAGCGACGCGCCGGCGAGCGCGGCGGCCGCGGTGGCGGCCCCGGTGAACAGGGCGACGGCCGCCGGCAGCAGTGGACGGGCCCGGTCCGCGAAGTCCTCCAGGGCGCGGCTCCCGTCGAGCCGGGCCCGCGCCCCGGCGGCGAAGGCGACGGCGGCCAGGTGCCCGGGGACGACGGCCAGCGCGAGGCCGACCGCGAGGGCGGTGCCGTGCCGGTACACGGCCCAGCCGGCGACGGCGGCGGCCAACAGGTGCGCCACGTAGGGGAACCGGCCCCCGGCGGCCCGCCCGGGCCACACCAGGGTGGCGGCGACGGCGGCCACGGCCGCGGCCCCGGCCCACGCCTGCCC
>NZ_JBGBPT010000106.1:0-27998 GCF_041106355.1 Streptomyces sp. BF23-19
GAAGGACCGCAGCACGAGCGAGCGCCGACCGTCCGGTCCGCCGAGGTCCAGGCGGGGCATCCGCGAGGTCCAGCGCGTGCAGCCGTACGTGGTCCAGCGCGTCCCGGTGCCCGGCGACCCAGTCGGCGGCCGCGGTCCGGCCGGCGGAGGGCAGGGCGATGTCCGCGGCCAGGGCGAGCGCGGCCAGCGGGCCCGCGTCGTAGGGTCCGGCGGCCAGCCGCCGCACCTCGGCGACCAGATCCTGGCGCTGCGCCTGCCAGACCCGCGCGGCGGTGTCGGCCCACACGTCCGGCTCCAGGGCGGCGGGGGCGGTGGACCGGATGGTGTCGTAGACCCGGTAGCGGTGTTCCTGCCCGGCGAGGCTCGGCCCGTCCTCGGGCACCACCCCGATGATCTGCTGCCGGGCGAGCTGCGGCCGCCGGGTGTAGGTGGTGAAGGTGAGCCACTGCCCCCGCTGGTGGGGCAGCACACTGCACGCGAGCATGATCCAGCGGGCCACGGCCTCGCTGTCCGCCTCCACGAGCACGATCTGCGGGGCGTCCGGGTCCTCCCCGAGCCGGCGCACGTCGGCGAAGAAGCCGGCCAGCCAGGGGCCGCGGGTGGCGACGAAGGCGGCCAGGGCGGCCCGGTCGAGGCGGCCCGGCGCGGGCACCGCCGCGAGTACCGGAGCGCCGGCCTCCGGGGTCGCGGTGGCCCACTGCGGCGAGCCCCAGGCGGTGATCGGCAGCTCGCCCACGGCCGGACCGGAACCGGCGGGCTGCGGCAGGTGCACCGCGTGGGCGTGGAAGTTGCCCCAGCGGCCGCTGTAGTCCGCGCCCGTGTACACCGAGCGCGCCAGCAGCCGGCTGCCGTCGGCCAGCACGTTCAGGCTGAGCGCCTGCGGGAAGGCGGCCAGCTCCTGCGGCCCGGGGCGCGACGGCGCGTCCCGGGGCGGCTCGTAGCCGATCAGCTGCTCCGCCTCGCGCAGCAGCGCGGCCGGCACCCCGGGGCTGACGGCCGTGAACCGGAAACCGGAGCCGTCGGGACCGGGCGGCTCCGAGGTGTAGTGCAGTTGGGCGAGATTCATGAGTTCCCCTCGGAGCCGGTACGGCCACCCGTGCCGGCGGTGCGACCCGGGCCGGCGGCGCCACCGGTGCGCGGCAGCAGCCCGCCCAGCCCCAGCAACCACAGCAGCGGATCCTCCACGCGCAGCGGCCGCGGCCCCGACTTCGGGGCGTCGGCCGGCGCGTGCGCGGGCGGCGGCGAGCCGAGCGCCGACAGCCCGAACAGCGACAGCTGGGCGAAGTCCCGCTCCAACTGCCGCAGCAGCGCCCCCGAGTCCCAGCCGTCGATGAGCGTGCGCAGCTCCTCGTGCACCGCTCGCCGGTCCTCCTCGTCCAGCGCGCCGGCGCCGTGGTCGGCATTGCGCAGCAGCAGCGAATGCGGCTCCAGCAGCGGCGTCAGCGAGTCCGTCTTGGTCACGGCCACCGCCACCGGGGTGGTGACCCGGCCGCGCGAGGAACCCCGGCCGTGGGCCCGCAGCTGCGCGGCGAGGTCGGCGGCGATCTGCTGCGGCGGCGTCTCGATGACGGGCAGCGGCGGCCCGTCGTCCACCGGCAGCCGGTCGCGCACCGCCCGGATCTGCAGCGGGTCCACGAGCAGGATGATCCCGTCGGCGGCGGCCAGGTAGTGCGTGTAGCGGTCCATCGCCTCGGCGCTGGCGAGGTCCTCGCCCGCCGCGTCGAAGAACACCAGCGCGGTGTGCCGGCTGCCGTCCCCGCGCAGCCGGCGCCGCAGCGGCAGGCTCAGCCGGTACAGCAGCGGGTCGTTGAAGCCGAGGGCCGCCGGTCGGGTGGCCTCCGGCAGCCGCAGCCGGTCGTAGAGGTCCTCGGCCAGCTCGCGGTCGCGGCGCTGGGTCTCACCGCCCATCGCGGTCACCGAAGCCCCGTACGCCCGGCCCACCCTGCCGCGCAGCTCGTTGAGCAGGACCGAGACGTAGGTGCTCTTGCCGGAGGCCTTGGGGCCGAGCAGAGCGATGATCCGGGTGTCCTGGTCGCAGTAGTCGCTCGGGAAGTCGCTGTGGCAGCGCCGGCAGACCCGTACCGGCGTGGACCCGCCGCAGGCGGGGCAGTCCGCGCGCGATCCGCCCCCGTACGGGGTCAGGCGCCGCCCGAGGCCGCGTGCGGCGGTGAAGACCGGGCCGCGCATCTTCAGCGCGGGCGCCACGCTCGGCCCCATGAAGTCGGCCCATATGGTGTCGAGTTCGGCGGCGCAAGGCTTGGCTCCGCGCACCCCCGTGGCGGACGTCTGGCAGCGGTAGGGCAGCCGGGCCGCCGGGGACCGGTCGAAGCAGTAGGGGCAGACGACGGAGGTCATGTCAGCGGACCACCAGGGTGGGGGGAGGAGGCTCTTCGAGCCGGACGGAGGCGGCTGCGCCGCCGAGAAGAAAACCGCGGAGGGCGTACGGGCGGCCGGGTGCGACCGCGGTGTCGATCGGGCGCTCCACCGTGCCCGTCCCGGTACCCGCGGCCGGGGCCGCGAGTTCGGCCCCGGTCACCCGGCACACGGCCGGGCCGCCGGCCGGGCCGCTCGGGCGCCGTGGATCGCGGCCGCCGTCCCCCCGGGCCACGAGGACGAATCCGGGGAGGTCGGGGCCGGGTGCGCCACCCGGCGTCCGTACGGTGACCCGCAGGACGGCGGGCCCGCGGCGCAGTCCGCGCCGGGCGCCGGGTACCAGCTCGTAGGAGATGGCCACGTCGGCGGGCAGTTCGGCCCGCGCGTCGCCGCCGGGGGAGGCGAGCACGGAGCGGGCGCTGCGCGGTGCGGCGTGGACCTCGACGGACAACGCGGCCGGGGTGACCGGCAGGCGCAGGCCCTCGCGCAGGAACACGCTGCGGGCCACGGCGAGTTCGGTGCGCCGGCCGTCCTGGGTGACGGCGGCGGTGACGGTGCCGGCGGCGCCGGGCCAGTCGAAGCCGACCTCGACCACGTCGGGCGCGGCCCGCCGCAGCGCGAGGCCGGTCACCGGCAGGGGGGCCTCGACCAGGACGGAGGGTCCGGCCACGGCCCGCGCGCCCAGCACGGACACGGCGGACACGATGGTCTGCGATCCCGGGGGCGGGTGCCCGACACAGGTCGGGCCGTCCCCGGCCGGGCCACCCGGGTCAGGGACGCTCGTGCCGGAGACGCTCGTGGCCGGGTCGTTCGTGACCGGCCCCGTCCATCCGGGGTCGACCCAGTCCAGCGGCGGCGGCAGTTCGGCCGCCGTCAGTTCGGCCCGCTCGGCAGGGGTGGTACCGGGCCACCGCACCAGCCGCACCTCGGCCCCGTCGGCGCCGGTCCGACGGAACTCCACCCCGCCCGCCTCCCGGCTCAGGGCCGTCAGGGTGAGCACGGGCTCCGGCCAGGCGTGCACGGTGACCGGGACGGTCACGGCCGCGGACAGCGCGCCGTGTTCGGCGCGGCCCTTCGGGGCGTACCGGGCCCGCACCGCCAACGCGTACCGCCCGGGCGCCGGTACCTCCACGCGCAGTGTCTCGCGCGAGCCCGCCCGTGCCACAGGCGGCACCGGGACGGGTCCCCGCGGCCCGGTCAGCGTCACCTCGCAGTGGACCGCGTCCGGCGGCGCGGTCCACGAGGCCCCGATCCACGCGTTGCCGTCGACGGCGGTCAACTCGGTCACCGGCGGGGCGACCGACAGCGGGGCCGCGATCAACGGCGGCCCGTCGACGGTGCCGTCGGCCCGCAGCGGCAGCGCCACATGGCGGATCTCCTCGCCGATCCCGGCGCCGCCGTCCACGAGCACGCCGCCGACCGGCCGCCCCGGCACCTCGACGAGCGGGGCGCCGGCCGGCTCCCCGCGGGTGAGCCGCACCACCCGCCAGCGGGTGTCCCCGAAGTCCCCGCTCGGCCAACGCAGTTCGACACCGCCGGGGACGAGGGCGGACCGCGGCGGGCCGGGGTCCCCGGGCTCGGGCCGGTAGGTGCGGACCAGCCCGCGCACCGCGCGCGGGCAGTCGCCCGCCAGCGCCGCGGCCTCCTCGTAGTGCAGGCAGGCCCGCCCCGGATCCCCCTGCTCCTCGGCCCGCCGGGCCACCGCGAGCGCGGTGTCGGCGGCGGCCGTCCGGGCGGCCAGCCGTACGAGGAGGGCCGCCAGCGGCCGGTCCTCGCCCGCGGGCGGCAGCAGGGCGGCCCGGCGGGCCGCGGAGCGGATCCGGTGCGCCGGCACGTCGTCGAGCAGGGCCTCGGCGGCGGCCCGCTGCCCCTGGTCCAGCCGGGCCCGCCGGGCGGCCGCCTGGACCAGGGCGGCGGCCTCGGCCGGGTCCACGCCGAAGCCGGCCGCGGTGGCGGGCAGCTGCCCCTGGGGATGGTCCTGCAGCAGGTGGGTGAGCTGGTACAGCAGGATCCGGCGCAGGGCGGCGGGGTCCGCCTCCTGGATCGCGGCCAGCCGCTCCAGCAACCAGGCCGCGGCCGGCTCCGGCCGGTCCCGGCGCAGCGACCGCAGCACCTCGGCGCCCACGTGCCGGCGCCGACCGGGTCCGGTGACGGCGAAGATCCCGTCGAGGAGCCGTAAGCGACCGCCGGGCGGGATCAATAACTCGCCCAAGTGGCGTAATCCGAGGGTCTGTTGCGCGGCGAGGAGTTCCCCGTACCCTCCCACGAGCGGCGACAGCGGCAGGCCGGAGAGCGCACGGGGCAGCCCGATGGCATGCCCGAAGTCGGTCCCGGCCATCCGCTCTGCGCCCCCCGTGCAGTGTGTGGGAGGTCATTTCAGCAGATACGCAGGTCGTTCGGGAGCTCTTTTCGTTCTCCAGGTGTACGGCGCAGTGTCACGAAGTGATCTCCGGCCGGTACCCCGGGACCGCTGTCCTTGGGGCGCCCCTCGACTCCCCCCTCACCCGCAGAGGTCGTCACCCCATGGCAGAACTCAACCGTCGCAGGTTCCTGCAGATCGCCGGTGGCACCGCCGCCCTCACGATGCTGAATGACAGCATCGCGCGGGCCGCCGCCATCTCGGCGCAGGGCACCACCGGAACGATCCAGGACATCGAGCACATCGTCGTCCTGATGCAGGAGAACCGGTCCTTCGACCACTACTTCGGCGCGATGAAGGGTGTCCGGGGCTTCGGCGACCCGCGGCCGGTCCTCCAGGACAACGGCAAGCCGGTCTTCCACCAGTCGAACGGCACGAAGGACATCCTGCCCTTCAACCCGCAGATCCAGGACCTCGGCATGCAGTTCCTGGAGGGGCTCAACCACGACTGGGCGGGCGGCCACCAGGCGTACAACAACGGCAAGTACGACAAGTGGGTCCCGGCCAAGACGGCCACGACCATGTCGTACATGACCCGGAACGACATCCCGTTCCACTACGCCCTCGCCGACGCCTTCACGGTGTGCGACGCCTACCACTGCTCCTTCATCGGAGCCACGGACCCGAACCGCTACTACATGTGGACGGGTCACACGGGCAACGACGGCGTGGGCGGCGGCCCGGTCCTCGGCAACCAGGAGGCCGGTTACGGCTGGAAGACCTACCCCGAGCGGCTGGAGTCCGCCGGGGTCTCGTGGAAGGTCTACCAGGACATCGGCGACGGCCTGAACGCGGCCGGTTCCTGGGGCTGGATCAACGACGCCTTCCGCGGCAACTACGGCGACAACTCCCTTCTGTACTTCAACAACTACCGCAACGCCCAGCCCGGCAGCGCCCTGTACGAGAAGGCCCGCACGGGCACGAACGTCAAGGCGGGCGACGGCTACTTCGACCGGCTGCGCGCGGACGTCGTGGGCGGCACCCTGCCCCAGGTCTCCTGGATCGCCGCCCCCGAGGCGTTCAGCGAGCACTCGAACTGGCCGACGAACTTCGGCGCCTGGTACATCTCGCAGGTCCTGGACGCGCTGACCGCGAACCCGGCGGTCTGGGCGAAGACCGCCCTGTTCATCACCTACGACGAGAACGACGGCTTCTTCGACCACGTGGTCCCGCCGTACCCGCCGGCCTCCTCCGCCTGGGGCCTGTCCACGGCCGACGTGTCGAAGGACCTCTACGCCGGTGGCGGCGGCTACGCGGCCGGACCGTACGGGCTCGGCCCGCGCGTCCCGATGATCGTGGTCTCCCCCTGGAGCAAGGGCGGCTACGTCTGCTCCGAGACCTTCGACCACACCTCGGTCATCCGTTTCATGGAGAAGCGCTTCGGCGTGCAGGAGCCCAACATCTCCCCGTGGCGCCGCGCCGTCTGCGGCGACCTGACCTCGGCCTTCGACTTCACCCGGGCCGATGCCGCGCCCGCCGCGCTCCCTTCCACGGCCGGGTACGTGCCGCCGGACAAGGACCGCCACCCCTCCTACCACCCGACCCCGCCGGCCACCGGCACCCTGCCCCGGCAGGAGGCAGGCGCCAAGCCGACCCGCGCGCTCGGCTACAGCCCCTACGTGGACGGTGCCCGCACCACCTCCACCGGCAAGTTCACCCTCACCTTCGCCTCCGGACCGACCCTGGGCGCCCACTTCCACAGCACCTCGGGCAACCGGACGGACGGCCCCTGGCCCTACACGGTCGAGGCGGGCAAGACCCTCTCGGACACCTGGTCCACCAGCGGTTCCACCGGCAACCAGATCAACCTCACGGTGTGGGGCCCGAACGGCTTCCTGCGCACCTGGAAGGGCCCGGCGAAGAAGGCCGGCCCCGAGGTCACGGCCCGCCACCTGGCGGCCGGCGGCAATCTGGCCCTGACCCTGACCAACTCCGGGACGGCGGCCGTCAACCTCACGGTGACCAACACCTACGGCGGCGCCGCCCAGATCCTCCGGGTGGCGGCCGGCGCGACGGTCTCCCACACGGTGGACCTCGCCGCCTCGGGCCGCTGGTACGACGTGTCGGTCGTCTCCGACGCCGACGCCACCTTCCTGCGCCGGTTCGCCGGACATGTGGAGACCGGCGCCCCGGGCGTCTCGGACCCGGCGATCAAGACCGTCTGATCCGGTCCTCCGCCGCACGCAGCAGCCGCCGTTCCAGGACCGGGAGGTCCGCGGGACGGTGGCTGCGGGCGTGCCGGAGCAGGAGGTCCCGCGCGGTCTCGGGCACCCGGCGCCGCTTCGGGTGCCGGGTGGTGAACTCCTCGCCGGCGAAGAACCGCACGGCCCCTTCCAGGCCGGCCCGGTCCGTCTCCCGCACGGCCCAGGCGAGTTCCTCCGTCGGCCTCCCGGCCAGCAGCTGGAGGGGGGCCCGTTCCGCGAGGAGCCACGCCGCGTCGCGCGGCTCCTCCCGTACGGCCCCCAGCCAGCCGAACACCACGGCCGGCGGCACCCCGTGCGCGGGGCCGGGCACTGTGCCGTGGGCCAGGTCGGCGGCGTACTCACGCAGTCCCGCCGGGGCGGCGGCCGCCCACCGGTCCCGGTGCCGGGCCGGGAGCCCGGCGGAGTCCAGCGGATCGAACAGGGGCCGGAGCGGACCGGTCGGCGCGGCGGACCTGATGCGCTCGCCGCCGGCCTCGTACAGCGAGACCCCGCCACCCCCGTGGCACATGCAGGCGAAGTCGCCGTGCCCTTCGCCCTGCGGCCACAGGGCGAGCACCTCCGCGATCTCGGCCCGGTCGAGGATCTCGTACGCGTCCGGGTGGTGCGGGTGGTGCGGGCGGTCGGCGGCCGTCCGGGAGGCCGTGACGGCGATGCGCACCGTGCGCGATGTCGGCTTCACGGTGTGATCGTAGACCCGGTGGGCAGAACGTACGGGTCCGTTTCGTCGCCCGTCACCGAGGGAGAACGCATGGCCATCGCCCACCGCAGGATCGGCACCGGCCCCGTCCGCGTCATCGTGCTGCACGACTGGTTCGGCACCTCCGCGAACTGGGGTTCCGTACTGGACCACCTGGACCCCGAGGGCTTCAGCTACGTCTTCCTCGACTACCGCGGCTACGGCGACCGCCGTGACGTCCCCGGCCGCCACACGCTGGCCGAGATCGCCGACGACGTCCTCGAACTCGCCGACCAGCTCGGCTGGGACACCTTCTCCCTCCTCGGCCACTCGATGGGCGGCAAGGCCGTCCAGCAGGTCCTCGTCCGCGCCCCCGAGCGGGTGGAGAAGCTGATCGGGCTCGCCCCGGTCCCGGCCGCGCCCTACGCGATGGACGACGCCACCCACGCCCTCTTCCACGGCGCCGCCACCGACCCCGAGAAGCGCCGCGTCATCCTCGACCTGGTCACCGGCAACCGCGTGAGCCGCCACTGGCTCGACCGGATGGTCGCCCACTCCCTCGCCGTCTCCCGCCCCGAGGCCTTCGCCGGCTACCTCGCGAGCTGGCAGCCGCTGGACCTGTCCGCCGCCGTGAAGGGCAACACCGTCCCGGTGCTCGTCCTCGTCGGGGAGTACGACCTCGCGATCACCCCGGATGTGATGCGGGACACCTGGCAGGCCTCGTACCCGGACTGCCGGATCGTGACGGTCCCGGGTTCCGGCCACTACCCGCCGCACGAGACCCCCGTGGCCTTCGTCACCGAGGTGGAGGCCTTCCTCCGGATCTAGTGCTGTGACCCGGCCGGACCGGCCGGGCGTACGAAAAAATCCCGTGGGGTACGAGGAACCTCGTACCCCACGGGATCAACAGGGTGAGTGACGGGACTTGAACCCGCGGCCACCTGGACCACAACCAGGTGCTCTACCAACTGAGCTACACCCACCACGAAGGGCGGCGGACCGCCCGTTCGATGTGCAAGCACAGCATAGCCGATCAGAGGGGTGGTCCCGCGACGCCTTATCGGGCGGCGGACCCGCTTCCGGCCAGGCCGGAAGCCCGGCCGGAGGTGTCGGCCACGGCACGGGCGACGGCGGCCGCGGCGAGCGCCCGGACGATCGGGTGCGGCCGCGACCCGTCCCCGTGCAGCTCCGGCTGGAACAGCGTGGCCAGGAAGAAGGGGTGCCCGGGCAGCTCCGCGATCCGCACCTGGCCGTCCTCGTCGCGCCCCGACAGCCGCAGGCCGTGCGCGGTGAGCTCCGGCAGGTGCGGGGCCGCGGGCCCGTACGAGCAGTGGTAGCGCTCCATCGACCGCTCCGCCCCGAGCGCGGCCTCGGCGAGCGAGCCGGGCTCGCACCGTACGAGACCCTCGTGCCCGACGAGCGAACAGGCGAGCGGCGCGATCAGCGGGTCCACCGTCCCGGGGTCGGCCTCGTCGACGGCCTCGCCGCGCCGAGCGATCCGCTGCGGCTGCCCGATGTGGCCCCGCTCACCGTGACGGGCGCGGGGGAGGAGGAGTCGGCCGTGCTGCTGCCCGCCGGGCACCCCTTCGCCCGGCGGCCCTCGCTCCGGCTGGACGACCTCGCCGACGCACGCTGGATCGACGCCCCGGGCGTCGGGCTGCCGCTCACCGCCGCCCGCGCCTCCGTCCGCTACGACGGCACCGACCTGCTCGCGCTCTGCGCCCTCGCCACCGCCGGGCACGGCCTCGTGCTGCTGCCGCGCCGCTTGGCGCAGGCCGCCCGTGCGGGGGTCGCCGTACCGCTGTCGGCCCCGCGGCTGGTGCACCGTACGGAGCTCCTCTCCCCGGGAACTCCGACCGGCGTGGCCGCTGCCCTCGCCGCGCGGCTCACGGCAGGATCACCCGTATGACACGTGAACCCGCACCCTTCACGGCCGATGACTACGCCGCCCGGATGGCCGCCGCCGCCCAGACCGCAGCCGACGCGGGACTCGCCGGCCTGCTGATCTCCCCCGGGCCCGACCTCACACACCTCACGGGGTACCGGCCCACCGCCGAGACCGAGCGGCTGACCCTGCTCGTGCTGGCCGCCGGGCAGGACCCGGTGCTCGTCGTGCCCGCGCTGGAGGCACCCGACGCGGAGCAGGCCCCGGGCGCCACCGCGCTGACCCTGCGGGACTGGGCCGACGGGAAGGACCCGTACGCCGTCACCGCCCCGCTGCTGGACTTCCGCGGCCGCTTCGGGGTGAGCGACAACACCTGGGCCCTGCACCTGCTGGGCCTGCAGCGGGAACTGCCGAACAGCTCCTACGCGCCGCTCACCGACTGCCTGCCCATGCTCCGCGCCGTCAAGGACGAGCGGGAGCTGGAGCGCCTCGCCGCGGCGGGGGCCGCCGCCGACGCCGCCTACGCGCAGGTCGTCCACCTCCCGTTCGCCGACCGCCGGGAGAGCGACGTCGCCGCCGACCTGGCGGGCCTGCTGCGCGCGCACGGCCACTCCCAGGTCGACTTCACGGTCGTCGGCTCCGGCCCCAACGGGGCCAACCCGCACCACGAGGCCGGCGACCGCGTGATCCGCCGCGGCGACATGGTGGTCCTCGACTTCGGCGGCCTGCGGTACGGCTACGGCTCCGACATCTCCCGCACCGTGCACGTCGGCGAGCCCACCGCCGAGGAGCAGCGGGTCCACGACATCGTCCGCGAGGCCCAGCAGGCCGGTGTGGCCGCGGTCCGGCCGGGGGTCTCCTGCCAGGAGATCGACCGGGCCGCCCGCGCGGTGATCACCGAGTTCGGCTACGGGGACCGCTTCATCCACCGCACCGGGCACGGCATCGGCGTCACCACCCACGAGCCCCCGTACATGGTCGAGGGCGAGGAGCAGCCGCTGGTCCCCGGCATGTGCTTCTCCGTGGAGCCGGGCGTCTACCTGCCGGGCCGGTTCGGCGTCCGCATCGAGGACATCGTGACCGTCACGCAGGACGGTGGGCGCCGCCTCAACAACGCCCCGCGCGAGCTGGCCGTCGTGGAGTGACCCTCACGGGGCGAGGACGACCGCCGTTTCGCCCGGTACGTGGATCCGCCCGTCGGGACCCGGATGCGCGACCGGCTCCCAGGCGGCCAGCACCCGTACCCCGTTGCGGCCCAGCGCGATGGTCACCGGGTCCGGGGAGAGGTTCACGGCCACCCGGACGTCGCCCCGCCGGAAGGTGAGCCAGCGCCGCTCCTCGTCGTGGGCGACCCGGACCGCCGCCAGGTCCGGGTCGCGCAGGTCGTGATGGGTGCGGCGGAACGCGATCAGGGTGCGGTACCAGTCCAGCAGGCGGGCGTGGACGGCCTGTTCGGGCTCCGCCCAGTCCAGGCGGGAGCGGTCCCGGGTGGCCGGGTCCTGCGGGTCCGGGATCTCCTCGGCCTTCCAGCCGTGCGCCGCGAACTCCCGGCGGCGGCCGGACCGTACCGCCTCGGCGAGCCCCGGGTCGGGATGGTCGGTGAAGTACTGCCAGGGCGTCCTGGCGCCCCACTCCTCGCCCATGAACAGCATCGGCACGAACGGCCCCGTCAGGGCCACGGTCGCGGCGCACGCCAGCAGCCCGGGGGAGAGCGAGGCGGAGAGCCGGTCGCCGAGCGCCCGGTTGCCGATCTGGTCGTGGGTCTGGGTGTAGCCGAGGAAGCGGTGGGCCGGGGTGCGGCGGTGGTCCACCGGGCGGCCGTGGGTGCGGCCGCGGAAGGAGGACCAGGTCCCGTCGTGGAAGAAGACCCGGGTCATGGTCTTGGCGAGGGCGCCGAGCGGGGCCGCGGCGAAGTCGGCGTAGTACGCCTGGGATTCGCCCGTCAGCGCGCAGTGCAGGGCGTGGTGGAAGTCGTCGTTCCACTGGGCGTGCAGGCCCAGGCCGCCGGCGGCGCGCGGGGTGGTGGTGCGCGGGTCGCAGCGGTCCGACTCGGCGATCAGGAACAGCGGGCGGCCGGTGTCGGCGGCCAGTTCGTCCACGGCCGCGGACAGTTCCTCCAGGAAGGTCAGCGCCCGGTCGTCGGCCAGCGCGTGCACGGCGTCGAGCCGCAGCCCGTCGATCCCGTAGTCGCGCAGCCAGGCCAGGGCGCTGCCGAGCAGGTAGGCGCGTACCTCGTCGGATCCGGCCGCGTCCAGGTTCACCGCGGAGCCCCACGGGGTGTGGTGGCTGTCGGTGAAGTACGGGCCGAAGGCGGGCAGGTGGTTGCCGGACGGGCCGAGATGGTTGTGGACCACGTCCAGCACCACGCCCAGCCCCGCCTCGTGCGCGGCGGCCGTGAAACGGGCCAGGCCGGCCGGGCCGCCGTACGGTTCGTGCACCGACCAGGGCGCGACCCCGTCGTACCCCCAGCCGTGCCGGCCGGAGAAGGAGCAGACGGGCATCAGCTCCACGTGCGTGACGCCGAGGGCGGTGAGGTGCCCGAGCCGGGCGGCGGCCGCGTCGAAGGTGCCCTCGGGGGTGAAGGTGCCGATGTGCAGCTCGTACAGGACCGCGTCCTGGAGGCGGGTCCGCGGCGCCGGCGCCGGCCGTGGGGCGAGGGCCGCCAGGTCGACCACCGCCGACAGGCCGTCGGGTCCGTCGGGCAGCCGCCGCCCGCGCGGGTCCGGGCGGGCGCCGGCGCCGGGGCTGTCGCCGTCGAGCAGGAATCCGTAGCGACTCCCGTCGGCGGCCGGGGCCTCCACGGTCCACCAGCCGTCCCGGTCCGGATCGCGTGCCATGTCGTACGTCGCCCCGTCGAGCAGCATGGCGACGTGCCCTGTCAGTGGTGCCCACACCTCGAACTGCACGGACGGTCCCCTCGTCGGCGGCGGTGTCCAGCATGCGTATCGTGCCCATCATTCCGGGCGCGGCGGGGGAGTTCTGGACACTCCGGCCCCGACGGGCCGACAATCACCCTGTGACGTCCAGTTTCGAGATTCCCGCCTTCCCCGCGCCGCGGCTGTCCGACGCCGAGCGCGACCGGGCGCTGGGCCAGCTCCGGGAGGGCGCGGCCCTCGGCAAGCTGTCCCACGACACCTTCCTGCGCCGGATGGAACTCGCCCTGGTCGCGCGCCGCTCCGAGGACCTGGCGGTGCTCACGGCCGACCTCCAGACCCGGGACGCCGCCGAAAGCCCTTGGACCCGTCGGCTGTTCGGCTGGGTCGGCCGGGCCTCGGCCGTCTCGCTCGGGGTGCGGCGCGCCTGGAACGCGGAGCGCCTGCCCAAGCTGCTGCTGCCGCACCCGAGCGCGGCCGCCCTGCGGATCGGCCGCGACCCCGGCAACGGGCTGCGGCTCAGCCACGAGACGGTCTCCCGGGCGCACGCGGAGCTCAGCCTGCGCGGCGGGGTCTGGGTGCTCAAGGACCTCGGCTCCACCAACGGGACCACGGTCAACGGGCACCGGGTGACCGGCTCCGCGGTGGTCCGCGACGGGGACCAGGTCGGCTTCGGGAACATGATCTTCCGGCTCTCGTCGAGCTGAGGACGCCCCCCCCGCGTCCGCCGGGGGTGCCCCGCCGGTCCGGCGCCGCGAGCGGGCGCGCAGGATGGCCGTCATGGAACACACCACCGTCATCCGCCGCGCACGCGTGGGGGACCTGCCCCGCCTGGTCGAACTCGTCCACGAGCACGTGGCGTACGAGAGGTCGGCGCCGCGCCCGCCGGACGTCGCCGAACGCCTCGGCCCGCAGCTGTTCGCCGAGGACGCCCGGCTGTGGGTGCTGCTCGCCGAGACCCCGGACGGCACGGTCGCCGGATACGCGGCCTGCTCCGCCGAGTTCGCCTTCTGGGACGCCCGGCACTACCTGCACATGGACTGCCTCTACCTGGCGGAGGAGGCCCGCGGCCACGGCCTCGGCGCCGCCCTGATGGAGGGCGTGAGGGACTTGGCCCGCGCGCTCGGCCTCGACCAGGTCCAGTGGCAGACCCCGGACTGGAACGAGGGCGCGATCCGTTTCTACGACCGCCTCGGAGCCACCGGCAGGCCGAAACTCCGCTACGCCCTCACGGTGGAGGCGGCGCCGTTCACGCCATGAGCAGGCGCAGGCCCAGATCCGCCGCGTCGAGGTCGGCGAGGTCGCCGTTGCGTTCGGCCCACCGGCCGGAGGCGAGGTCGTCCCCGAGGCTTCGCACCGCCCGCCGCTCGGCCTTCGGCCCGACCCTCGTCCACACCGACATCGCCCGGCGCACGTGCTCCTCCAGATACGCCTCCGGTCGGCGCCAGTACGCCTCGAACAGGCCGTCGGCGCAGTCCCACGGGACGGGCACCGGCTCGGCGCGGGCGCCGATCGCGTCGGCCATCGCGGCGAGCGAGGGGAACTCCGCGAGGACGCCGGCGAACTCGGGCAGGTAGTCGCGGGTGAGCCAGAACCGGTCCTGCCAGCCGGGCTCGTCGGTGTCGAAGGTGAGTACCACCACGCGGCGGGCCACGCGCCGCATCTCGCGCAGCCCCACGATCGGGTCCCCCCAGTGGTGAACGGTGGAGACGGCCATCGCGACGTCGAAGGCCCCGTCCTCGAACGGCAGGCTCTCGGCGGCGGCGGCCACGCACGGCGCCGAACCGGCGGGCCGTTGGCCCCGCATGACCGCCGACGGCTCCACCGCGATCACCTCGCGGTCGGTGGGCTCGTAGGAGCCGGTGCCGGCCCCGACGTTCAGCACCGTCCGCGCGTCCCCGAGCGCGCCCCAGATCCGCGCGGCGATCCGCGGCTCGGTACGCCGTGTCGCGGGGTAGGCGCCGCCGATCGTGTCGTACAGCCGGGCGCCGAGCACCTCCAGTTGCTCCTCCGGTGTCACCTTCCGTCCCTTCGCCCGTGCTTCCAGTTCCCGGTCGATGGCCGCCACCATGGCGTCGGCCCGATCCCGCCGCTCCAGCAGCAGGCCGCGCAGTCGGCGCAGGTGTGCCGCCGCGTCGGTGGACGGGTCGCCGACCAGTTGCGCGACCTCCCGCAGCCCGAAGCCCAACCGCCGGTAGGCCAGCACCTCCCGCAGCCGCTCCATGTCGTCGGCCGAGTAGGCCCGGTACCCGGCCGCGGTCCGTGCCGAAGGCCGGACGAGCCCGATGTCGTCGTAGTGGTGCAGCGTGCGGACGCTCACGCCGGCCAGCTCGGCCACGCGTCCCACGGTCCAGTGATCGTCCATGGCACCGACTGTGCGGCCTGACGCCACGTGAGGGTCAAGAGCCGTACGCGCGATCCCGCGGCGAAAGCCTCCCCGGTCCGGTTCCGCTTCCCGGTGACCTGCCCGCCGGTCGAGCCGCGTCGGACGGTCGGCGCGGGCGGGCACCGCGCACTTCCGTGCGCCCCCCTGTGCTCCTTCGGCACGGACGGCCGCCGTCGTACGGTTCCGGGCTATGAGCGGATACACGATGGAACCGGCCACGCCGATGGAAATCGGCCCCCGCGTACTGCCGCCCTCCGACCGGTGGTCCCCCGCGCTCGCGGTACCGGCGCCGGTCTGCCGTTTCGAGAACTTCCTGGGGGCGGAGCGCGCCGCCGCCCTGCTGGAGTACGCGACAGCGCGGGAGGAGGACTTCAGGGCGGGGACCGTCCTGGACCCCCTGACCGGGCAGGTGTCCCGCAAGGGGCGGGACTCGCTGGTCCTTCCCGTGACCAGCGAGGTGTTCAGTGCCCATCTGGCGGACTGTCTGCCGCTCGTCCAAGAGGTCCTCGGCCACCGGGCCGCGCTCGTGGAGTCGTTGACCGTCCTGACGGCGCACGGCGAAGGCGGCCACTTCGGCCTCCACACCGACGCCTCACGCGTCCGGGACGTGAGTCGGGCATTGTCCGCGGTGTACTACCTGCACCGCACGCCCCGCGGCTTCGGAGGTGGCCAACTCCGCCTGTACGACACCGTGGTGGTCGACGGCCGGGCGCGGCCGGGGGAGTCCTACCGCACCATCGAGCCCGAGCACGACACCATCGCCTTCTTCCCCTCCGGCGCCTTTCACGAGGTGGTGCCGTCCACCTGCCCCAGCGGGCGGTTCTCCGACCACCGGTTCACCCTCACGACATGGATCTCCGGCGGGGAGCCCGCCGCGGTCCCGCAGGCCCGCTGGCCGGATGCCCGCCGGCCGGACGTCTGGCGGTGGCTGGCGGACGCGGCCGAAGGCACCCGGCCCCTCCACGACGCGGCCCAGGACCACGACGGAGCCAGGCCGGTGGCCCTGCCGCCGCCCGGCCCCGACACCCGCCTGGGGCCGGGCGGGAAGCGGACCTGACCCCGCTCAGCCCGGCCGGCCTGCCGCCACGAGACGGTCGTAGGCGGCCAGGACGGTCCGGGACTGATGTTCCACCTGGGTGGCCACCGGGACCCAGCGGGCTCCGAAACGGGCCGCGAAGTCCTCGCACCACCCGGTGACCAGCCGGTCCAGCCCGGGCGCCGCGGGATGCTCCTGGGCGCGCAGCACCCGCAGCAGCATCGCGGCGGCACGCAGCGACAGCCGCCGCCCGAAGGCGTCGATGCTGGCGACGTACGCCGCCGTGGCCTCGGCCGGAGCCCCGGCCGTCCACTCGGCCGCGACCCGGGGGATCAGCGCGAGCGTCCAGTCCACCGCGCGCAGCAGGGGCGCCGCGGCCGGGTCGTCGTGCGGCCGCGGGTCCTGCGGTACGTGGGCGCCGCCCCGGACCCCGGCGACGAGCGCGGCGTCCGAGGTGAGCCGCTCGGCCAGCATCCGCAGGGCGCCGCGCGGGTCCGGGTGCGGGGTCGGATCGTCCACCAGGTCGGAGGCCCACATGGGGACTTCGACGATGGCGGTCGTGCCGGCGTAGCGGTGGGCGTGGTACCAGGTGCTCAGCCGGGTGTCCTCCGGGTGGAAGGCTCCGGCGGCCTCGCTGCCCGGCTGCGGGATCACGAAGATCCCGGGCCCGGGGGAGGGCCAGCCGGCCGCGTCCGAGGCCCCGTTCTCCACCGGGATGCGCAGGTCGGCGGCCGACTTCGCGAAGGGCTCGGCGAGGCCGGGTACGTCCCGGGTGAGCTGCACCCAGGAACCGCCGAGGTCGGTGGCGTGCAGGGAGACCTGCAGGACGGGCCGGAGTTCGTCGATGAGCGCGATCAGGGCCAGGGTCTCGGGCGGGAGCCGGTCCGGGGGCAGTAAGGACGGCGCCCACTCGGGCTGTTCGGGGCCGGGCGGCCGGAAGAAGTTCCGGTGGTAGTCCAGCAGCGAGTACGGGTGGGGGGTGCGGTGCAGGTTCGCGCCGTCGGGGTCGGCGCAGAGCAGGAAGTGCCAGCCGCAGCCGGCCCGCGGCGTCGGGTCGTCGAGGAGGCGCCGGACCAGCGAGAGGGCGGTGGCGCCGCCGACGGGCTCGTTGGCGTGCGCCCCGGCGACGACGAGGACACTGCGGTCGGCCCCGCGCGGGGCGCCGCCCGTCGCGGCGACGGACAGCACCCAGAGCGGCTGCCCGGCCCGGGAGGTGCCGGCCTGGCGGAGCCGGACCTCGTCGGGGTGTTCGTCCGCCAGAGCGCGGGCAGCGAGCCCGAGTTCTCGCGGTGTGGGGTAGCACATGTCACGGAGGAGAGTCACAAGGGATGCCATGCCCCGAGGGCCCACCGCCTACTGCTCCCAGGGCTCCGCAGTTCCCCCGATCGGCGAGAAAACCCCTGGCCAAGGCCTGCGGCCCCGACCGGTCGCGGCCGGCGCCGCCGATCGGATCGCCCCGGGCTACCGCTGGTGCAGGCCGCGGCCCGCCAGGCTGAGGAAGGCCTCCCCGACCGCCTCCGACAGCGTCGGGTGGGCGTGGATGTGCCGGGCCACATCGGCCGGCTCCGCGTCCCAGCCCACGATGAGCTGGCTCTCCGCGATCATCTCCGACACGTGCGGCCCCACCAGGTGCACGCCGAGCACCCGCCCGCCCCGCTCCGCGACCACCTTCACCGTGCCGCCCTGCCCGTGCACCATGCCCTTGGCCACGGCGGTCAGCGGCATCGTGTTCACCACCACGTCGTACGCCGCCTCGCGCGCCTGCGACTCCGTCAGCCCGACGGCGGCGGTCTGCGGGGCCGAGTAGGTCACCCGTGGCACCGCCGCGTAGTCCACCGGCGCGCTCGCCACCCCGGCCAGGGTCTCGGCGACCAGCAGCCCTTCCGCGAAGGAGGCGTGGGCCAGCCCGAGCGAGGGCGGCGGCAGCAGGTCGCCCACCACATGGATCCCCGGGACGGCGGTCTCCAGCCGGGACCAGTGGGCCGGAGCCACGAACCCCCGCTCGTCGGTGGCCAGTCCGGCCGCCGCGAGGTCCAGGCCGTCGGTCACCGGGACCCGTCCGACCGCCACCAGCAGCCGCTCCGCCCCGATCTCCCGCAGCTCTCCGCGCGCGGTGCGCACGGTGGCCCGGACGCCCCCGGAGGCGAGCCGCTCGGCCCCCTCCAGCCGGGCCCCGGTCCGCACGTCGATCCCGCGCTTCTTCAGCCCCCGCGCCAGATGCCGGGACACGTCCGCGTCCTCCAGCGGGACCAGCCGGTCCGCGGCCTCGACCAGGGTCACCTCGGCGCCCATGGAACGGTGGAAGGACGCGTACTCCACCCCGATCGCCCCGCCGCCCAGCACCAGCACCGAAGCCGGCAGACCGGGCGCGAACAGCGCGTCGTCACTGGTCACCACCGTGTGGCCGTCGGGCTCCAGGCCGGGCAGGGTACGCGGCCGGGATCCGGTGGCCAGGACGATGCCCCGGGTGGCGGTGAACTCCCGTCCGTCGTCGGTCCGTACGGTGCGTGGCCCCGTCAACCGGGCGCCGCTGCGCACCACCCGTACCCCGGCGTGCTCCAAGTGGCCTTCCACACCCTTGTGGTTGCGGGAGACGATGTCGTCCCGGGTGGCGGTCAGGGCCGACCAGTCGACCGACTCCACGCTCGCCCGGACCCCCCAGCGCTCGCGCGCCTCGGCTATACCGTCGACGAGTTCCGCCGCGTGCAGCATGGCCTTGCTGGGGATGCAGCCCCGGTGCAGGCAGGTCCCGCCGACCTTGTCACGTTCCGCGAGCAGGACGCTCAGGCCCAGGGCCGAGGCGCGCAGGGCGGTGCTGTAGCCGCCCGTGCCGCCGCCGATCACGATCACATCCACTGTGCTGTCCTCGGTCATGTGGCCAGCCTGTCCCTCCCGTCGGGTCAAGTCCAAGGAAATGATCTTCTGAAGGTCATGCAGGATCTTTATGCTTCGCGGTCATGAGCCTGCGCCAGATGGAGTACTTCCTGGCCGTCGTGGAGGAGTCCTCCTTCACCCGCGCCGCAGACGGTCTGCACGTCACGCAGCCCGCCCTGTCCCACCAGGTCAAGGCCCTGGAACGGTCCGTGGGCGGCGCGCTGTTGGAGCGGATGCCGCGTGGGGTCCGGCTCACTCCCATGGGCCGCGCCTTCCTCCCGCACGCGCAACTCGCCGTCCGTAGCGCCCGTCAGGCCGAACGGGCCGCCCGCGCCGCCGCCGGGGTGGCCGGTGGCGAACTGCACATCGCCACCGTGCACGCGCTGGCCGTCGGCCTGCTCCCGGCCGTCGCCGCCCGCTGGCGGTCCCTGCACCCGGGGGTGTCCCTGGTGCTGCGGGAGTACGGCAGCACCGAGGCGCTGGAGGAGCAGCTGGAACGGGGCGTGGCCGACCTCGCGGTGGGCCCGGAGCCCGCCGGCTGGTCGGGGCCGCTGCTGCGGATCGGTCGGGAGGAGCTGGTCATCGTCGTCCCCTTCGACGATCCGCTGGCCGGCCGCGGGACCGTCGGTCTCGCCGAACTCGCCCACCGTGACTGGATCCGCTGCGCGATGGAACCGTTGGTGGACGGTGTCCTCGTCCTCGACCGGGCCTGCGGGGCGCTCGGCTTCACCCCGCACACGGTGCTGCGTACGGAGCACACCTCGACGGCCGTACGGATGGCGGCCGCCGGGGTGGGAGTCGTCATGGCCCCGGCCCACATGGTCCGCGGCGCCGTCGGCGAGGACTGCGTACTGCTCTCCCTCGACCCGCCGTGGCACCGGCCCCTGGCGGTCTTCTCCCGGGTCCCGCTGACCGGTGCCGCGGCCGCCTTCGCGGAGCTGATCGGCGCCCGGCCCGCGCCGGGTACGGCCCCGGGCGCGCCGCCGCACTGAGCGGCGGGCCGCCCCGGCGCCGCCGGATCACCGGCGCAGCCAGACACCCACCGGGTGGCCGTCCAGCAGGGCCGCCACCTCGGCCGAACCGCTGTGCGACACGGCGTGGTCCCCGGACGGGGAGAGCGGGGTGGAGGGGGCGAGGCGGGTCCAGGTGCCGGGAGGCAGGTGCAGGTGGGTGTCCCGCCAGCCGCCCGACGCGGCCAGCCGGTGGGACAGCCGGGTGGCCGCCACCAGCAGCCCGGGGGCCCGGGTGAAGGCCAGCAGATGATCGGCGGCCGGGCCTTTGGCCGGTACCGGCGCGTAGCCCCGGAACAGCTCCGGCCGGTCCCGGCGCAGCCGCAGCAGGGTGGCCGTGAGCCCGAGCTTCTCCTCGGCCGCGTCCTCGGGGGCGGACCCGCCGTCCAGCCGGGCCAGGGCGCGGCGGGGGAAGTGGGCCGGACGCCGATTGTCGGGGTCCACCAGCGCCCGGTACTCCGTCTCCGCGCCCTGGTAGACCTCCGGGACCCCCGGCATCGCCAGGTGCAGCAGGGTCATGCCGAGGAGGTTCGCCCGGGCCGCCCCGGCCAGCTCCGCCGGGAGGTCGAGCGGGTCCCGGACGTACCCGGCCACACCCGCCTCGTACGCCTCGTCCGGCTCGGTCCAGCTGGTGTGCAGGGCCGCCTCGCGGACCGCCTTCAGCAGGGCGTCGGCCAGCCGGGGGCCGGCCTCGGGTACCCGGCCGAGCCCCAGCGCGGTCTGCCGGGCCACCCAGGCCAGCTGGGGGTCGGGCCCTTCGGGGCGGCCCATCAGCTCCGGCGCCTGGGACAGCGCCGCGATCCGGGCCCGGACGTCCGCACTGCGTTTGGTGTCGTGCGTGGACAGGACGGTCCCGGCCGCGGGCCACTCCTCGGCGAGGGCGGCGCAGTACGCGTGGAACTCCGCGGCCGACACCGCCGGCCGCCCCGGCTCCCCGCCGACCTCGGTGGCCGACAGCAGCGGTGCGTACCGGTAGAAGGCCCGGTCCTCGAGGGACTTGGCGCGCAGGGCCGCCGAGGTCTGGGCGAAGCGGGCGGCGAAGGCCGGATCCCGCAGCAGCAGCTCGCGTACGGCGGCCACCGCGCCGGGACCGGCCGCAGCGGCCGCCTGTTCCAGGGCCCGCGGCGGCAGTTCCGGCTCGCCGGGGTACGGCCGGTAGACCGGAAACGCGATCAACAACTCCCGCACGGCCGCGGCCAGTTCCGGTCCGGCCTGCCGTTCCAGCGCGCCCAGCTCGGCGGCCAGGTCGCCGGTCAGCACCTCCCGCGCGGACGCCCGGGCCGCCTCCGGCCAGTGCGGCAGCCCGGTGGTCTCCCCGTACCGGGCCGCCAGTTCCGCGGCTCCCTCGGGGTCGGTGAACACCCCGTCCACCCGGTGCAGGGCGTCGTAGCCGGTGGTTCCCGCCACCGGCCAGGCGGACGGCAGCCGCTCCTCACGGGCCAGGATCTTCTCGACCACCACCCAGCAGCCGTCGCCGGCCGCCGCCCGCAGCCGTCGCAGGTACTCCTCCGGGTCCGCCAGACCGTCCACGTGGTCGATCCGCAAGCCCTCCGCGACCCCGTCCCGGACCAGCTCCAGCACCTTCGCATGGGTGGCGGTGAACACCTCCGGGTCCTCCACGCGGACCCCGATCAGCTCCGAAATGGTGAAGAAGCGGCGGTAGTTGAGGGCGGTGCGGGCCTCGCGCCACCAGGCCGGCCGGTACCACTGCGCGGCGAGCAGCTCGGGCAGCGCCAGCCCCGAGGTCCCCTCCCGCAGCGGGAACCGCTGCTCCCCGTACCGCAGCACCTCGCCGTCGACCTCCAGCTCGCAGGACTCCACCGGCCCGGCCAGCACCGGCAGCAGCACCTGCCCGCCGCCCGCCTCCCAATCGATGTCGAACCAGCGGGCGTACGGCGAGGCGGGGCCGTCCCGCAGCACCTCCCACAGCGGCCGGTTCAGCCGCAGCGGGGTCGGTACCGCCATGTGGTTGGGCACGATGTCGAGGACCAGGCCGAGTCCGTGCGCCCGGGCGGTCCCGGCCAGGGCCCGCAGGCCCACCTCGCCGCCGAGCTCGGCCCGCACGCGGGAGTGGTCGGTGACGTCGTAGCCGTGGGTGGAACCGGGCGCCGCCTCCAGGACCGGGGAGAGGTGCAGGTGCGACACGCCGAGCGAGGCGATGTACGGTACGGCCGCCTCGGCCGCCGCGAAGGGGAACTCGGGGCGCAGCTGGAGGCGGTAGGTCGACGTCGGAGTGACTGGTGTCGGAACGTCAGATTCCGATTCGGGGGTCGCGTGCGGCTGGCTCATGAGAACGTACGTACCCAACCTGCCGGATTCCGTGCCATTACCCAATGCATCCGAGTGACTGCGCCGGGTTAATGTCGATCAAGTGGTTGGAACCGTCAGCACGTATCGAAAAGTCATCGCCCTGACCGGGCCCCTACTTCCGCTCGTCTCTTTCCTCGCCCGACTGCCCGTCGCGATGTCCCAGTTCGGCAGCTTCCTGCTGGTCGCCCAGACCAGCGGATCCCTCGCCACCGCGGGCACGGTCGGCGGCACCCTCTCCATCGGGCAGGTCCTCTTCGGACCCGTACTCGGCCGGCTCGCCGACCGCCACGGGCAGCGCCCCGTCGTCCTGGCCGCCGCCGCCGTCAACGCCGTGGCCACCGCCGCCCTCGTCGCCGGGGCGCTCACCCACCTGGCCACCGTCCCGCTCGCCGCGATCGGCGCCCTCACCGGCGCCTCCGTACCGCTCATCGGACCGCTCGCCCGCACCCGCTCGGTGGCCCTGGCCCACCGGGCCGAGTCCGACGAGAGCGTCGTCGGCGCCGTCCACGCGCTCGAAGGCACCCTGGACGAGGTCTCCTTCGTCTTCGGACCCGCCCTCGTCGGACTCGCCGCGCTCCTCGCGCACCCGGCCGTCGCCCTCGCCGGCGCGGCCGGCCTCGTCGCCGTCTTCGGCACCATCTACGCGCTGCACCCGACCGCCGCCGTCACGGCCGGGTCGCCGGCCCCGGACCGGGTCCCGGGCAGTCGGGTCCGGTCGCCCGGAGTGGTCCACGCCGTACGCGGCTCCCTCGCCCTCCAGGGCGCGATGTTCGGCGCCTGCCAGGCGGGCATCACCGCGCTCACCATCCGGCTCGGCGTCCCGGACCAGGCCGCCGTCGTCTACTCCGCCATGGGCGTCGTCAGCGCGGTCGTCGGCATCTCGCTCGGCGGGTTGCCCGCTCGCTTCGGGCTGCGGCTGCGCTGGCGGGTGGCCACGGGAGCGGCCCTGGTGCTCTCGACGCCGCTGCTGTTCACCGACAGCCTGTGGCCGCTGTACGCCGTCGTCACCGTGCTGGGCGCGGCCTACGCACCCCACCTGATCACCGCGTTCGCGCTCACCGAGCGGGCCGTGGAACCGGCCCGGCTCTCCACCGCGATGGCCTTCGCCGCCAGCTGCCTGGTGGCCGGGCAGGCCACGGCACTCGTCGCCTGCGGGCGCCTCGCCGAGGCGTACGGGCCCGCCGGGGCCTTCGCCGTGGCCGTCGGGGCCGCCGCGCTCTGCCTGCTCCTCGCCCTCGTCACCACGGTGCCCGCCGCCCGGACGCACACCACCGAGGCGCGCGTCCCGGGCCCGCGGACCGGCTCCTCCCCGGCGACGGACGGGAGCGGCGTCGCCTACGCCGGGCGCTGAAGCACCACCAGGCACCGCCCCGTCAGCGCCACCCGGTCACCTGCCGCGTACTGCGGCCCGGTGCCGGGTGGCAGTACGTCCGCCCGCGCCGTGTCCACCACCAGCCGCCACTGCGCGCCGTGCCCCGCCGGAACGGTGAAGTCCTGTGACTCCGCGCCCGCGTTGAACATCAGCAGGAACGAGTCGTCGGTGATCCGCTCCCCACGGGTGCCCGGCTCGGAGATCGCCTCCCCGTTGAGGAAGACGGTCAGCGCCTTCGCGTGCTGGGCCTGCCAGTCCCGCGCCCGCATCTCCTCCCCGTGCGGGGTGAACCAGGCGATGTCGGACAGCTCGTCGTGCGTGCCCTCCACCGGCCGCCCGTGGAAGAACCGGCGCCGCCGGAAGACCGGATGGTCGCGCCGCAGCCACACCATCCGCCGGGTGAACTCCAGCAGCGACGGCGCCGGTTTGCCGGGCTCCGGCCAGCGCACCCACGACAGCTCGTTGTCCTGGCAGTAGGCGTTGTTGTTGCCCTGCTGGGTCCGCCCGAACTCGTCGCCGTGGCTGAGCATCGGCACCCCCTGCGACAGCATCAGGGTGGCCGTGAAGTTGCGCATCTGACGTTCGCGCAACTCCAGGATCTCCGGATCCTCGGTCGGCCCCTCCACCCCGCAGTTCCAGGAGCGGTTGTGGGTCTCGCCGTCCCGATTGCCCTCCCGGTTGGCCTCGTTGTGCTTCTCGTCGTACGAGACCAGGTCGTTCAGGGTGAAACCGTCGTGGCAGGTGGTGAAGTTGATCGACGCCAGCGGCCGCCGCCCGTCGTCCTGGTACAGGTCCGAGGATCCCGTCAGCCGCCCCGCGAACTCCGCGAGCGTGCGCGGCTGCCCGCGCCACAGGTCCCGTACGGTGTCCCGGTACTTGCCGTTCCACTCGGTCCACAGCGGCGGGAAGTTGCCCACCTGGTAGCCGCCCTCGCCCAGGTCCCAGGGCTCCGCGATCAGCTTCACCTGGCTGACCACCGGATCCTGCTGGACCAGGTCGAAGAACGACGACAGCCGGTCCACCTCGTGGAACTGGCGGGCTAGCGTCGCCGCCAGGTCGAAGCGGAAGCCGTCCACGTGCATCTCGGTGACCCAGTACCGCAGCGAGTCCATGATCAGCTGGAGCACGTGCGGGGAGCGCATCAGCAGCGAGTTCCCGGTGCCGGTGGTGTCCATGTAGTGCCGCGGATCGTCCGCCAGCCGGTAGTACGAGGCGTTGTCGAGCCCCCGGAAGGACAGCGTCGGGCCCAGGTGGTTCCCCTCCGCGGTGTGGTTGTAGACCACGTCGAGGATCACCTCGATGCCGGCCTCGTGCAGGGCCCGGACCGCCGACTTGAACTCCAGCACCTGCTGGCCGCGGTCGCCCGACGCGTAGCCGTTGTGCGGGGCGAAGAAGCCGATGGTGTTGTAGCCCCAGTAATTGCTCAGCCCGTCGTTGACCAACCGGTGGTCGTTGACGAACTGGTGGACCGGCATCAGCTCCAGCGCCGTCACCCCGAGCTTGGTGAGGTGGCCGATGACCGCCGGGTGCGCCAGCGCCCCGTAGGTGCCGCGCAGCTCCTCGGGAAGGTCCGGATGGTGCATGGTCAGACCCTTGACGTGGGCCTCGTACAGCACGGTGTGGTGGTACTCGTGACGCGGCGGCCGGTCGTTGGCCCAGTCGAAGTACGGATTCACCACCACCGAGCTCATCGTGTGCGGGGCGGAGTCCAGGTCGTTGCGCGAGTCCGGCCGGCCGAAGTGGTAGCCGTACACCGCCTCGTTCCAGCTGACCCGGCCGCTGATGGCCCGGGCGTACGGGTCCAGCAGCAGCTTCGCCGCGTTGCAGCGCCGCCCGCGCTCGGGCTCGTACGGTCCGTGCACGCGGAATCCGTAGCGCTGGCCCGGCATCACGCCGGGCAGGTACGCGTGACGGACGAAGGCGTCCGTCTCGCGCAGCTCCACGGCGGATTCCGACCCGTCGTCGTGCAGGAGGCACAGCTCGATGCGTCGGGCTGCCTCCGAGTAGACCGCGAAGTTGGTGCCGGCGCCGTCGTACGTGGCACCCAGCGGATACGCCTGTCCCGGCCAGACCTGCATAGATAACGACTCTTCCCTCGTTGCCCGAAGATGTCCCGGCCGACCCGGCATGGACCACGTCCCTGCCAGATCTTCCCCGAAAGAGGGGCCGCAAGCGCGGACTTGGCAGGGGTCCTATTGGGTGACCCGCAGACCTGATATGCGGGTCAGCGGACTGTGTGGGCATCGGATAATGGGTCAACGGACGGCCGCGGTAAGGGCCGTCGGGCTGCACCGGGCCGCGCGCGCGGAGTACCCTTCCGTGATCACTGGAGACGGGCGTCCAGACGCAGAAGGCGGTGCACGGGTGAGCTCGGGAGGTCTGGAGCTGCCCCCTGGTGACAGCAGTCACGAGGGTGGCCCGGCGGACGCCCCAGGGGGTGTCCCCGGCGGGACACCCGCGGGGATCCCGGCCGGGGCGGTCTCCCTGGCGGGCGGACCGGCCGAGGCCGGGAACGCGGGGACCGGCGTGGAGCTGGACTGGGGCGCGGAGGCCTGGAGCGAGGTCCGGACCCGGGCACAGCGGGCCGGCCGTGCGTACATCTGGCTGAATCTCATCGAACAGCGCTTGCGCGCGGTGGTCGGGGCGGTGCTCCGGCCGATCTACGAACCGGTGCACGGCACCGACGACTGGGTCGTGGCGGCGGCCGGGCCCGCCGGGCAGGAATGGGTGCAGCGGGCCGTCGCCGTGCGCGAGGTCAGCCGGCGCAAGGGCTACCTGCTCGACTCGGCCGACGACAACGTGCTGAGCTTCCTGACCCTGCCCCAGCTGCGCGAGCTGATGGTCCAGCACTGGCCGTGCTTCGAGCCGTACTTCGACGACCGGCGCGAGATCGAGCTGGCCCTGGACGAGCTGGAGGTCACCCGCAACGTCGTCTCCCGCAACCGGGCCCTGTCCCGGCCCGTGCTGGAACAGGCGGAGCGGGCCTCGGCGCGCCTCCTGGAGGTCCTGGGCGGGGTCTCCGGCAGCCCGTCGGCGGAGCGGCTGCCGATCGACGCCGTCGAGGACCTGGTGGGCGACCGGTACGCGGACGTCATCTCGGTCCACCCCGACCGGGTACGGCTGCAGCGCCAGCTCCCGGCCGAGGACCTCTTCGGCGGCGCGCGACGGCTCGACGCCATCGGCATAGGGCTCAACCTGCTGGTCCAGAACTTCTCGGGCCGAAGACTCGTCCGGCTCACGGAGGCCGGCTGCCGGGTGCGGCTGCTGTTCCTGAACCCGGCGAGCAGCGCCGTGAAGCGGCGCGAGCGGGAACTGGGACTGCGCAAGGGCGAGCTGAGCCGCTCGGTCGAGATGAACATCCTGCACGTCCGCCGGGTCCGGGCGGGACTGCGGGACCCCTCCCGCTTCGAGATCCACGTCTTCGACGAGACCCCGCGGTTCACCGCCTACCTGGTGGAGGGGCAGTCCTCGGGCATCGCGGTGGTCCAGTCCTACCTACGACGGGCACGCGGCATGGAGTCCCCGGTCCTGGTGCTGCGCGGCGGCGGGCGCGGGGTGCCGAAGGACGCCGAGCACGGGCTGTTCACGACGTACCGGGAAGAGTTCGAGTCGATGTGGGAGGACTCCCGGCCGGTGTCCTGACACAAGGCCCGGCGGCCCCGGCGGCCCCGGCGCGCCCCCGGCGGCCTGGCTGTCAGTGCCCCGTGGCAGGCTGAAACCCGTTGACCGAAGGTGTACGGGGGAGGGGCACGGGGTGGAGGACTGGCACGGCATGGGGGACTGGCACGGCGGTGTGCTGATCGGATTCGACCTGGAGACGACCGGCACGGAGCCGGGGGAGTCGCGGATCGTGACGGCGGCCCTGGTCGAGGTGCGGGGCGGAGCGGTGCGCGAGCGGCGCGGCTGGCTCGCGGACCCGGGGATACCGATCCCGGAAGGGGCGTCGGCGATCCACGGGATCAGCACGGAGCGCGCGGTCGCCGAGGGACGCCCGGTGCGGGAGGTCGCGGACGAGGTCGCCGAGGCCCTGGTCGGGCACTGGCGCACGGGCGCGGTGGTGGTCGCGTACAACGCGGCCTTCGACCTGACCCTGCTGAGCGCCGAACTGGCCCGGCACGGGCTGCCGTCGCTGGCCGACCGGCTGGGCGGGGCACAGACCGGACCGGTGGTGGACCCGCTGACCATCGACCGGGCCGTGGACCGCTACCGGCGGGGCAAGCGGACCCTGGAGGCGGTCTGCGGGGTGTACGGGGTCACCCTCGACGACGCGCACGACGCCGGGGCCGACGCGCTGGCCGCGGTCCAGGTGGCCCGCGCGATAGCCGAGCGGCATCCGGAGGTGGCGGGGCTCAGCCCGGCCGACCTGCACGCGCGGCAGAGCACCTGGCACGCCCGCTGGGCCCGCGACTTCCAGTCGTACCTGCGCCGCCAGGGCACCCCGGACGCGGTGATCGACGAGGCCTGGCCGCTGCGCGGCCTGATCCCGGCGCAGGCCGGACCCGCCTAGGCCGTCTCTTTCGGATCTTGTCGGGTCCGCGCCGCCCGGCACCGCGCCTCGCCGCACTGCCGGGGCAACCGAG